>JANXVE010000184.1 GCA_025351825.1 Chamaesiphon sp. 341R_metabat_111
ATTTGTTGGTGAAGCCGAGTTCTTGTTGGAGGGCGAGATCGTTGATTTTGACGACGACTCCATCGGTCATGTAGGCTAAGTTTAACCTGTCGGTATTCCATCGATCGTAATAGTCGCCCACCGCAGCTAAATCGCGACACAGTGCGCGGTGAGGATTGACCTTAAATCCCATTTCTTCTAACAATTCGAGTGATTGAGAATGCTGGGCGTAATTAGTTTTGGATGGGGTCTGAAGGGTGTAAGCAAAGAAATCTAATTTGCGCTGGGCGACCATTTTCGGGTCTAATTGGCGCAATGCTCCGGCAGCGGCATTACGCGGGTTGGCGAGGAGCTGTTCACCAACTTTTTCTCGTTCCTGATTGAGTTGATTAAATACGGCGATGGGTAAGAAAGCCTCGCCCCGAACTTCGACAATTGGGGGTGGATTTTCGATGTTTAATTTAAGTGGGATCGATCGAATCGTCTTGACATTTTGAGTAATATCTTCCCCTGTATCGCCATCACCACGAGTCGCCCCACGAACCAATAGTCCATTTTCATATGTTAGTGCGATCGCGGAACCATCGATCTTTAATTCACAGACATATTCGGCACTATCTTTAGTCCCTTCGACTCCGCTCGGGGCAAGTTCTAACTTCCGCTGCCAACCTGCTTCCCACTTGGCAAACTCTGCCATATCAAAGGAATTTTCCAGGCTATAGAGGGAGATATTATGTTTGACTGAAATAAACCCCGAAGCTGGACGTTCGCCGACTCGTTGCGTCGGGCTATCGGCTGTAACTAGATCTGGATATTGCTGCTCTAAATCTTGCAGCTCTCGATATAACCTATCGTATACGGCATCCTCCATCACCGGATTGTCCAGGACATAGTAAGCATAGCCAGCAGACTGGAGTTTGGTGCGGAGTTGCTCGGCGCGGTTGATGATTTTAGGTGTCATGATTACCTCCGGTAGGCTATGCCAACGATCGTTGCTCAACGGTACTACTATAGTACAAGAATCCTATCGATTCCACAAGACTCGACATCGATCGACTGTTTTGATTTGACGATCGGCAGTTATTCCAGTATCAAAATACTTTCCAATTCGCCATGCTCAAATTGGCAAATTGTGTCGAAGTTATCTCTCAAAATATGCACTATTCCTGACGTGGGGCTATTTCCAATCCGAAGATAGATGAATTTAGGTGGATGACCGTAGAGCAAACTGCGTTGATAAAAATCTGCGTCTTTAGAAACGATCGCAAAATCATTCTTTATTGCGTATTCCCAAATAATTCCATCGTCAGTATTCTTCAGTGCAAATTTTTTGACATGTGCAGAATTAGGATAGAGATCGATGATTTTACGAACAATTTTGTCTGATAGATTTTCGTCTAAAAGTAGTTTCATCGAAAAGCCACAAATAACTTTTTCTCACGATCTGCTGCAAATGCCAGACAAGCTCTGATGTCTGATGAAGTGAGTTCGTCAAAATCTTCTAAAATTTCCGCTTCGGTCATTCCACCTGCCAGATACTCGAGAATATCTGATACAGTGATTCGCATTCCTCTAATACATGGCTTACCACTGCGTTTCCCAGGTTCGATTGTAATGATATCTTGGTAATCCATGATTTTCTCTAACTGGTATTGATGTTCGATCGACTGTACTTCTATAGTACAAGAATCCTATCGATTCCACAAGGATTGAATAGATTTATTTAAATTATCAGATAAGTTTTAGCTAAAATTGCAGCTTGAGTTCGATCGCGTACATTTAATCGAGTTAAGATGTTTGTCACATGATTTTTGACTGTGCCTTCAGAGATATATAGTTGTCCGGCAATTTCACGATTATTAGAACCGCCAGCAATCAGTTTCAATATCTCCAATTCTCGCGGGGTTAGTTCAGTCAGTTCTGGTGGTAAAGTAATTTCACTTTTGTCAATTTGACCAGACATTAGTTTGTCAATCATGCCTGGTGCTAAATGAGTATATCCGAGCGCAACAGCTAGAATAGCCGCAGCAATTTCCGCTGAAGGGGTATCTTTGAGAAATCTGGTGAGTACTGCATTTACAGTTCTTTCGATCGAGATTATGGTGAATACTGAAGTTGAGGCTATAAACCAGCAATCCATTTTTGCAGCACTGGATTGACTAATTCAGGAGCTTCATCTTGAGGACAGTGCCCGACATCTGGAAGTTCGACAAATTCATCGACTATAGGCACATCCATCAATTCGCGCCCAAGTGCAATCGGTTCCCACGGATCTGCGGCTCCCCAAATTGCGATCGCCGGAACCGATAATTGGGGCAATAAATCCTCTGGTAATGGCCCCCAGGAATAGCCCGTGAACTTGAGGAATACGTCTGCTGCGCCCTCGTCTGCGGCTGGAGCCATCAAAATATCGATTAGTTCATCGCTGACGGCTTCAGGGCGATGGTAGGCTTGCAACAGGATTTTGCGAACTACTTTGGGTTGGGCGAGTTGCTCAAAAAAGAAGTTGCCAATATCTGGAATATTTAGAATGGACTGCAAAACTGGTGTCCCCCAGCGGCGATAAAATGGCATGGTGACTCGCTTGCGATCGTGTAATAGTCGCAAGGAGCAATTGAGCATCGCCACACCCGTACACAATTTTGGCTCAGTTACAGCAGCTTGCAACGCCACAATACACCCGATCGAATTACCAATCAAAGCCGTCGGACTGCCAATTATTTCTCGACAGAAATCAATTACTAATTCTGCCCAAGTTTCAAATGTATAGGTAATTTCAGCACTAGGTTTGGGTTTTGATGACGCTCCAAAGCCGATCAGATCGATCGCATAGCACCGACAATTCTCCGCCAGTACGGGGATATTCTTGCGCCAATGTCCCACCGACGCACCGAAGCCATGAATCAATAATACCGCCGCACCTGTGTCTCCAGCAGTCTGATAATTAATCTGATATCCCCGCCACATCCAGGTCGAATTTGCAATTGGAGTCGCGATCGAATTCATAGATCAAACAATAATTAAATAATAATACTTCTAGCAATATCATTCTAACGCGATCTAGATATGTATTGAACCACGCCACACTCTCTACCCGATCGCGGGTAGACTATAATATTGCTCTCTTGTTGTTCATAATTTTATGTCGCTGCCGATCGTTGCTATTATAGGTCGTCCCAATGTGGGTAAATCCACACTCGTCAATCGTTTGGCGGGCGCACGGGAATCGATCGTGCATGATGAGCCAGGAGTTACCCGCGACCGTACATATCGTCGGGCATTTTGGCAAGATCGTGAGTTTGTAGTCGTTGATACGGGTGGACTCGTATTTGACGATGATACAGAATTTCTCCCACTGATTCGCGAACAGGCGATGACAGCCCTTACCCAGGCTAGTGCGGCGATTTTTGTAGTTGATGGTCAAGAAGGAATTACTGGCGGAGATCGGGAAATTGCTTCCTGGTTGCGCGTGCAGAAAGTTCCGATCTTTTTAGCCGTTAATAAGTGTGAATCCGAAACCATCGGGTTGCTCCAAACTGCTGATTTTTGGCAGTTAGGAATTGGAGAGCCATATGGTATTTCTAGTATTCACGGTAGTGGTACGGGAGAATTATTAGATGAATTAATTATCAATTTACCCGTGATTGATGAAGTCGATGAACCCGAAATTCGGATCGCCATTATTGGCCGACCAAATGTTGGTAAGTCTAGTTTGTTGAATGCGTTTCTCGGTGAAAATCGGGCGATCGTAAGTCCAATTTCTGGTACTACTCGCGATGCGATCGATACCGTAATTACCCGCAACAATACCAACTATCGGTTGATTGATACCGCTGGAATTCGACGCAAGAAAAACGTCGATTATGGCCCCGAATTTTTTGGAATCAATCGGGCGTTCAAGGCGATCGATCGGTGTGATGTCGTACTATTGGTATTGAACGCGATTGATGGTGTCACCGAGCAGGATCAAAAACTGGCGGGACGGATTGCCGAAGAAGGGCGAGCTTGCGTAATTGTGGTCAATAAATGGGATGCTGTCGAAAAGGATTCCTACACAATTTATGACTACCAGGATCAGCTCAATAGTCGGCTGGCATTTACCGAATGGGCAGAAAATATCTTCGTCAGTGCCTTAACTGGACAACGTGTTGATAAGATCTTGGAGGTAGTCGATCGAGCTGTCGAGCAACATCGTCGTCGTGTCAGTACCGCTACGATCAACCAAGTGTTGGAAGAGTCTACTTCCTGGCACAATCCCCTGGTGACTCGTCAAGGTAAGCAGGGCAAGGTTTACTACGGTACCCAAGTCAGTGCCCAACCACCAACCATCGCCCTATTTGTCAACGATCCTTCGCGGTTCAATGACAACTATCGTCGGTACATCGAGAACCAGTTTCGGACTCAACTTGGCTTCGCAGGCACTCCCCTCCGCCTCCTCTGGCGCGGTAAGAAGCAACGCGAAGGCGAGAAGATTGCGAATCGCGCAACGAGAGTTAAGACGATAAAATAGCCTCAAGTTGGGGATGGGGAAGGGTGGGAAGATGGGGAAGAGTGGGAGGAAAGAGTTATCAAACTCCCCACACTTCCCACACCCCCCACACTTCCCACACCCCCCATACCCCCCACACCCCCCACACCTCCACGCCCAATAGATGGATCTCCTCCGCTCCCTACCCATTGGTTTATATCTAGAACAGCCGACTACCTGGCTACATCGGCTCGATCCTAGAGTCAAACTAGGGTGGTTGCTGAGTTTTTTGCTGGCTCCGATTCTTGCTAATTCGATTTGGAAAATTAGCTTAGTTGGGATATTAGTGCTAATTAGTATTCTGGCGGGGATTCCGTGGCGAGCACTCAAGCAACAGATGGGCTTGTTGCTGATTACTGGTGGTGTGATTTTTCTGATTGGGCTATTTTCACCAGATACGCTCAATGTCACCCACCAGCTTCGTTCACCGCCAGATCTCGGTATGGAGATCGCCCAGCCGTATCAATATGTTTTATTCAAGATCGATATTGACCCGATTCATCTCAAAATTACCAGAAAGTCGATCGAAAGTGCTATTTTTGTGAGTACTTTATTGTTCACGCTGGCTTACAGTACGACTATTTATCTGCTCACTACTGCTCCGGAAGAAATCACTACTGGGATTGAGAGTTTTATGTCACCCCTGCGGCGATGTAATGTTCCAGTCACAGAGATTACGCTAACACTTACCCTAGCTTTACGATTTATTCCACTAGTATTAGAAGAGATTCAGAACTTAGTTCGATCGATCTATACTAGAGCGATCGATTGGCAAAAGTTAGGGTTTAAAAATAGTGCCAAGGTTTGGCTGACAGTAGCAGAAAAGCTATTTGCCAATCTATTGAGCAGAGCCGAACAAATTGCGGTGGCGATGCAAGTACGGGGGTTTACGACTCCGAATACCCATCAAGTACAGTGGCATCAATTAAAGTTAGGAAAAAGTGACTTCCTAGCAATCTCACTTTTATCAATTCTTTGGGTGGCTAGATTTGTAATTGGCGGTCAATTTGCGTAAAAATGTTAGCCACAGATCCTAATTTTGTACTTTGTATTTAGCTATTCCCCTTCAAAATAGAACTGGCTCGGAGATATTCGATAGATTGTTCAGACATGAACACATCGCGACTCTATTAGAAACTCCAGCTAGTAATTCTAACCGTTCCATCTTAACGAGATATTCAATTTGCGCTGGATCGCCACAGATTGTTCATCAGCAATCGCAGATATTTACGCCAGCAGTTGGGAATGTCTTGGAATGTTTGCGAGGGTTGTTGTCTAGATCCAATAATGAAACTAAATCAGACTTGCCAGAGCATCTACCCTTTACTGGTGGCTGGTTGGGTTGGTTGGGTTATGAACTAGCGTGGGAGATTGAAGAGTTACCAGAGCGACAACCAGATCCGTTGCCGTTTCCAGTTGCTTATTGGTATGAACCTCAAACTTTTGCTGTATTAGATCATTGGGAGCAGATATTATATTTATCGGCACCTACAGCAGTAGAGTTAGATGAATTAGTCGGTAGATTAGATCGATCGAATCCTTTTGAATCTCATCCTAGTTCAAAGTTTGCGTCAGATATAGAAAAAGATCGAGACATCAATTTTTTTACATCTGAAACTGAATACCAACAGGCAATTATCAGAGCACAGAAATATATTCAAGCGGGAGATATCTTTCAGACTAATCTATCGCTACGATTTAGCACCCAAACACAGCTAGACAGTTGGGAAATATATCAACGCTTGCAAAAAATTAATCCATCCCCATTTGCTAGCTATTGGCAAACTCCTTGGGGTGCGATGATTAGTTGTTCGCCCGAAAGATTGGTGCAATTACAACAACAGCAAGCCACAACTCGCCCAATCGCAGGCACGCGCAAGCGCGGTTACAGTCTTGTAGAAGACAAGCGACTAGCTACAGAATTATTGACTAATGAGAAAGAGATTGCCGAGCATATTATGTTAGTCGATCTCGAACGCAACGATCTCGGACGGGTATGTAAATGGGGTAGTGTCCAAGTTGATGAACTACTATCGATCGAGCGATATAGTCACGTCATGCATCTAGTTAGCAATGTTACTGGAGAATTGGATCCTAAATATGACTCGATCGATCTGATTCGCGCCATGTTTCCAGGTGGTACGATTACCGGATGCCCTAAAGTGAGCTGTATGAAAATCATCGCGGAACTCGAACCCTTTCCCCGCAACCTATTTTACGGTTCCTGTGGATATCTAGACAGACGCGGCAATCTAGATCTAAACATCTTGATTCGCACACTACTATATCAAAACGGCACAGTCTGGGGACAAGTAGGCGCAGGCATCGTCGCCGACAGCCACCCCCAACAGGAATGGCGCGAATCTCTCCAAAAAGCTGCTGCTCAAATCGCAGCGTTGGGTATCATGAGTTAGGGGTTAGGCTTTGGGCTTTAGGCTTTAGGCTTTAGGCTCTAGCAGAATCCATATCCATTAGATCCAACTCCGAACTCCCAACTCCGAACTCCCAACTTCTCCACCCCTAAAGCCTAATCTCTAAAGCCTAAAGCCTAACCTATGACTTCCGAAAACTACCTCAATCACCCTACGTTTGGCTTGCTCTATCGGATTTGTGTCGTTGAGGAAAACCAAGAATTATTTACAACTCTCTACGCACAGCGGGTTTTTTTCCTAGTTAATAACAACTCTACCGGATTATCATTTCAACCTGTCACTCGCGCTGATGCTAGGCTGACAGTTGACACTCGCATCTTGCTACTCAGACGTAATGGTCAAATTTCAGAGGCACACCAGCTACAATTAATGATGAAACAGAATTTTCCAGGATAGTTTCTAGGCTTTGGGCTTTAGGCTTTAGGCTTTAGGGTGGTAACTATCAACTCCTAACTCCCAACTCCCAACTCCCAACTAGAGAATGTCAATTGCCCAAAACATCGAAACCATCCGCCAAAATTTACCTGCTGCTGTCAAATTGATGGCGGTAACAAAGCAAGCATCTGTCGCGCAGATGCGTGAGGCTTATGCTGTGGGGATTCGTGATTTTGGGGAGAGTCGCATTCAGGACGCACAGTCAAAGCAGCAAGAACTAGCCGATTTGCCAGATCTGTGTTGGCATCTGATTGGACATTTGCAGGGGAATAAGGTGCGAAAAGCCTTGCAGCTATTTGACTGGATTCATTCTGTCGATAGTCTCAAATTACTACAGCAGATCGATCGAGTAGCAATCGAACTCAATACTAGCCCAAATATCTGCCTTCAAGTAAAAGTATTGCCCGATCCTGACAAATATGGCTGGACGGTTCCAGAGCTGTTCGCAGATTTGCCGGAGATTAATCGCTGTCAGCAGGTCAAAATTAGCGGCTTGATGGCAATTCCACCACTAGGTTTAAGCAGTACTCAAACAACCGAATTTTTCGAGCGCGTGCGGGATCTTCGTCCTGAAATCAACCAGCAGCCGGAATTGAGTTTCCAGCTATCAGAATTATCGATGGGTATGTCTGGTGACTATCTTCCCGCTATCGCCGCTGGAGCAACGATTATTCGACCAGGCAGTGTTATCTTTAATCACAATGCATAAATACCTGAAGAAATTGATTTTTACGGTATTTGTTTAAGCTATTGAAATTAAATATGTCGATTTGGCAAATAATTGCAGATCGCCATAGAGTATTCGAGTCAAATAAATTTGGACAGTTTAGCTCTAGCAGCAAAGCTTACCCTAATTAGTTACGCAGCAAATGAGCTATCCAAACAAATAAGTGTGCAACATACCACAAATTAGTGGTAACTTGTTATAATCAGCATTTTGTATGATGTCGCCTGCCACTCGGACAGAATGTAGTAGAAAATTCAGAGTTGGCCTACGCCATTAGGCGTAAAACGGCATTAAAAGAACGCACAGCATCTATACCACAGGGATCGGGAGTAGTTTTAAGGTGAAAATTTTAGACAAAGTAAAAGACTTCATGGGTTTGAGCGAGGAGTATGATGATGACTACGATGAGGCAGATGATGATGCCTACAGCGGACAGTATCAACAGCCTGAAGCTGCAAATTCTCAGCCAGCCGCAGAAGAGGAACGTCGCAATCTCCGCAGCAGAGTAAATGGAGAAGCACGCAGTGCCAGCAAAATCAATAACGTGGTGGGGATGCCTGGAATTATGAACGGAGTATCAGAAATGATCTTGATCGAACCTCGTTCTTTTGAAGAGATGCCTCAAGTAATTGATGCACTGAGATCGAGAAAGTCCGTGATCCTCAACATGACGTTAATCCGTCAAGAAGAAGCCCAAAGATCGGTAGATTTTGTCGCAGGTGGTACCTACGCGATCGACGGTCACTATGAACGAATTGGTGATAATATCTTTTTATTCACCCCCAACTGTGTTCAAGTCATCTCTCCAGGCAATGTTGTCAATGATGTTGTGGACAGACAGGCATCAGCTCCTTCAACTGCACGGGTCAGTCGGGCTAGTCAACCCACAGCTTGGCACAATGAATCGATGCCAGCAGCTCAGTAAATTGGGTTAGCTGAATAGCGTAGTTATCGATGGCGAGTATAATTTATGTCGGTTAAGTTAGGGGTCATCGGCGGCGGGGTAATGGGATCGGCGATCGTATCCCGCCTACTTTCTCAAGGTACTTATCAACCGACTGAGATTCTGATTAGTGAACCCACACTCCAGCAACGGGAATCACTTCAGCAGCAGTATGGGGTTGGTGTAACTGGAGACAATAATTTGGCAACGATCGCGCCAGTATTACTATTAGCGATCAAGCCCCAAATTTTTGCAAAGGTTGTGGGAGAATTATCCCAACCCAGCCCCACCCAATTAATCATTTCAATCCTAGCGGGGGTCAGTATCGCCCAGCTAGAGCAGGCATTTCCAGATCGAGCCGTAGTCCGCGCCATGCCCAATACACCTGCTACAGTCGGGATGGGGATGACGGCAATTTCGGCGGGAACTCAGGTAAGTGCCGCCCAATTGGAGCTAGCTACCCAACTATTTCAAGCCGTAGGCGAAGTAGTCACAGTGCCCGAATCACTAATGGATGCCGTGACTGGATTGTCTGGTTCTGGCCCTGCCTTTGTTGCCATCGCGATCGAGGCTCTAGCCGATGGGGGTGTAGCCGCAGGTCTTCCCCGTCAAATTGCCGACAAGCTAGCCTTGCAGACTGTCCTAGGTACCGCTCAGTTACTGAACGAATCAAACCTCCACCCCGCTCAATTAAAAGATCGAGTCACGAGTCCTGGTGGTACAACGATTACAGGCGTTACTAAATTAGAACAAGCAGGGTTTCGATCGGCACTGATCGAAGCAGTAATTGCCGCAGCGAGGAGATCGAAGGAGTTGGGGAAAGGATAGAGGGGGGCGCGGGAGCACGGGAGACTGGGAGAATTGAATTTATTGCTATTCACTAAACCGCTAAACCACTTTGATGGCTTCAAATTTCAAACCCGATCGCACCCCTCAGACAACATCATCGCAGCGAACAGTGCGTCAGCCGCGAGTGAAACAGGCAGATTTGTCAGTACCGCCATTTATTAAATTGGTGCGGTTAGTTATTTGTGGATTGGGGGTAAATGCGATCGTGGGAACTACGATTTCGATCGTGAATCCGCCTCACCAAGCCATTACCAAAAAAGTAGCACCAGTAGCTATTGCTAGCAGAGAGATTGCTAGTCTCAAGCTCACAAAACTCAGTCAACAACTTCAGGCAAAACTGCTACAAACCACAGCGAAAAAGAGTAACCTCGATGCCAGTTATATCTTCATCGAAATCGATAGCGGTGAATATACCGAGCTGGGATCCGATCGAGTATTACCTGCTGCCAGTACGATTAAATTACCGATTCTGATTGCTCTATTTCAAGATATCGATGCCCAAAAGATTAAATTAACCGGGCAATTAACGATTAGCGATCGAACTATTGCAGGTGGATCTGGCGATCTCCGTAATAAGAAGCCTGGGAGCCAGGTGAGCATCCTTGTTGCTGCCACCAAAATGATGACCATCAGTGATAATACCGCTACAAATCTCCTGATCGACAGGCTGGGTGGCAACGCAGCTCTCAATCAACGGTTTCGGACTTGGGGACTCAAAGCTACCACCATCAATCAGCCCTTACCAGATCTCAAAGGTACAAATACTACCACCGCCAAAGAACTCACCCGATCGATCCTCGCCATCGAACGCGGTAAAATTGTCTCAGAGTCCTCCCGCGCCCAGATCCTCAATATGATGAGTCATACTAGCCGCAACACCATGCTGCCCAAAGGACTGGGCGCAGGTGCCAAAATTGCTCACAAAACAGGTGATATCGGCACTCTCATCGCTGATGTCGGCTCGATCGAATCACCCTCAGGTAAAAAATATCTCGCCGCAGTCCTTGTCAAACGCCCCTACAACAGTGCCACTGGGCCAGAATTGATTCGCCAGATGTCGAAGGTTGTTTATGATTACTTTGAGCCAGGGAAGTAGGGCGTGGGGAGTGTGGGAGCACGGGGGCATGGGGGTGTGGGAGCGTGGGAGCACGGGCGCACGGGAGTGTGGGAGGTGTGGGGAGTGTGAGAATTTATTCACTATCAACTATCAACTAATTCATGCATTTATTAATTCCGGCTGCTGGTATGGGAAAACGGATGGGTAGCAGTCGGAATAAGCTGCTGATGACGTTGCTCGATCGACCATTATTAGCTTGGACACTGATTGCGGCGGCGCAGGCTAAATCGATCGAATGGATTGGCATTATTGGACAGCCTGAAGATCGATCGGATCTGGAAACTATTCTTGGCAACATATCCCTCGCTAAACCCGTCCAATTTATTCATGGCGGTTCGACTCGACAAGAATCGGTTTATAACGGCTTGCAAGGCTTGCCAGATGGTGCTGAACGAGTATTAATTCACGATGGTGCTCGATGTTTGGCGACACCAGATCTATTCGATCGCTGCGCCAATATGCTGAAAACCTGTTCTGGACTGATCGCAGCTATTAGTGTCAAAGATACAATTAAGGTTGTAGATAGCATGGGTATAGTCACGGGTACACCCGATCGAGCTAATCTCTGGGCAGCCCAAACCCCCCAAGGTTTTGACGTAAAACTACTCAAAGCCTGCCATGAACAAGGACGGAATCTAGGCTGGGAAGTCACTGATGATGCCGCATTATTTGAAAAATGCAATCTACCAGTCACGATCGTTCCAGGTGAGGAAACCAATCTCAAAATCACCACTCCAGTAGATTTAGCGATTGCCGAATTTATCTTGAGGAGTAGACTTTAGGCTTTGGGCTTGAGGCTTTAGGTATGAATATAAATATTATTCTATATCGATCTTGGCCCTCATCTCTTGCCTAAAACTTACAACCCAAGCCCTAATCTTTAAAGTCTAGTATCTAATCCCTAAAGCCCAATCCCTAAAGCCTAAAGCCTAAATTATGAACCTGGCGAAATTACTCACTCACGTCAGCATTGCGATCGTAACAGTCATTGGTCCAGTTCGACCACTTCGATCGACTGAATTGGGGCCAGAAGTAGTCTTAAATGCCGTGTATCAAGGCTTAAAAAAAGTTGATGGCACCAGGGCAAATCCTCGCGTCAGATGGAACGTGCGAAATGGCACATCCAGCCCCTGCGGACGAATATCCGGTACTTTGTATTGCCCACGCAATAACACGATTTACATCACGCAGCAGCAGATTAGAATGGCGTATCAATATGGAGATGCCGCACTAGCTTACATTTTTGCTCATGAATATGCCCACGCTGCCCAGGTTGCAGGTGGATTCACTCCTAGAAGCATTACTCAGGCTGAACTCCAAGCTGACTGTTTGGCGGGTTATTATATGGGCGTGATGCCAGATGTTGACTTCGATGATAAAGACATTGAAGAAATTGCCTCAATTGCTTTTCAGGTTGGTGACTATGAATTTAACAATAAGCAGCATCATGGTACGCCAAAACAACGCGCTCTAGCTGTACTGTTAGGATTTAAAGGATCCCAACAACAGAATGGGATCTCGATTTGTCGAGTTCGGTAGAAAAGCGAGGATATAAGTGCGAAAATTTAAGAAGATAAATTTATAGATACAAGTAAAGCATGAAGATTGCGATCGCGGGAGCTACTGGATTTGTTGGTAGTCGGTTAGTCGAACAACTCCAAGCACAGGGGCATCAGATTTTGATTCTGACTCGCAGTCCCGAACAGGCAAGCAACCGCTTTGGAGCCGCAGAAATCGTCGGCTACAATCCGCTCAAATCAGGTGAATGGCAATCCTCGATCGATGGTTGTGATGCAGTAGTTAATTTAGCAGGCGAACCGATCGCTGAAAAACGCTGGACACCAGCTCAGAAGCGGGTCATGCTGGAGAGTCGCCAAATCGGTACCGAGAAAATTGTCGAAGCAATTGAGAAAGCTACTAATAAACCCCCAGTCCTGATCAATGCCTCAGCGGTTGGCTACTATGGCACCAGCGAAACGAGTAAGTTTGATGAAACTAGTCCGGCGGGATCGGATTTTCTCGCTGAAGTTTGTATCAAGTGGGAAGCCGCCGCTCAAGCCGCAAGTGCCAGTGGTACCCGCGTCGTCATCCTCCGCTTGGGAATTGTCCTCGGCAAAAACGGCGGCGCACTGGGCAAGATGTTAGCAGCATTTAGTGCCTTTGTGGGTGGACCGATCGGCAGTGGTAAGCAATGGTTCTCGTGGATTCACCGTGATGATGTCGTAAAGCTAATAATTGCGGCAATTACAGATGCCAATATTAAGGGTGTCTACAACGCCACCGCCCCCAATCCAGTCACCATGACCGATTTTTCCCAAACGCTGGGAACTGTCATGAATCGCCCGTCCTGGATTCCAGTGCCCAATTTTGTACTCGAAGCTCTGCTCGGCGAAGGTGCAATGGTTGTATTACAAGGACAGCAAGTGACCCCGACGAATACTCTGGCTCAGGGCTTTGAATTTCAATATCCCACCCTCAAACCCGCACTAGACGCAATTTTAGGATAAATCTCTTAAATTAGCTGATGGTAGATCTGTAGGTTGGGTGGAAGAATGAAACCCAACACACCCAACCATAATTCACCATCCACCCTAGAGATCTGAGTTGCGATCGGGAAGTAAATCCGAGTTGCTTGCTAGATGAGAAGTGTCTAACATAGTCACTAGAAACTTACCTCATCTCTGTAGCTAAAATGACCACTACTATGCCGCTAGTTTCGACTCAACCATTGCCTGGAAAATATTGGGAGTGGCGAGGGGAGCAGATTTATTATGTGCAGGCGGGAATAGCTAAAGCCGATCGCGTAGCGTCCGCTTTGCGGGATCGACCAGCATTATTATTGATTCATGGTTTTGGTGCATCGACAGATCATTGGCGCAAGAATATCTCAGAACTCAGTCAAGAATTTCAGGTGTGGGCGATCGATCTGCTCGGCTTCGGACGATCGGCGAAACCAGCCTGGACATACAGTGCTCAACTATGGAGAGAGCAACTTCACGATTTTATCACCGAGGTAATCGATCGACCTGTCGTACTGGCGGGTAATTCTCTAGGTGGCTATGCAGCTTTGTGCGTGGCGGCTGAATATCCCGAAGCTACGGCTGGTCTAATCTTAATCAATAGTGCTGGCCCTTTTACCGACAGTACCCACCCAAAAGAACCCAACCCAATTCAGAAGGTATTAAACAAGGGCGTTACGGGCTTTCTCCGCAATCCAGTCGGGAATTCTTTGCTCTATAAGTTCGTCCAGCGCAAAACATTTATCCGCAGCACGCTCAGTAAAGTATATGTAGACCAAACTGCGGTGACAAATCAGCTAGTAGACGAACTCTATCGTCCGTCTTGCGATCCAGGTGCGCCCCAGGTCTTCGCGTCGGTATTTAGCAATCAGCAAGGGGAGAAAGTGGATGTGCTGCTGGGCAAGATGCAGTGTCCGCTGTTGATGATTTGGGGTGAGGGGGATCCGTGGATTGATGCACGGAAACGGGGCGAGAAGTTTCGGGGTTATTATCCCCAGTTGCAGGAGCATTATCTCAATGCTGGGCACTGTCCTCATGATGAGGTGCCGCAGCAAGTCAATGCACTCGTCCATAATTGGATGAAGGAGCATCGGCTGTAATTTAGTTGATAGTTGATAGATCTGTAGGTTGGGTTGAAGAATGTTGGCGGAGCCTCTCCGTCAGGAGACAACCCAATACACTTAAATTTCAATCCAGTTAGGCTTTCCGCGATTTCTACCTAATAAATATTTACGCCCAGCTATTTAGTATCTTGCGTAGATCTTTACCCCACCCTAGCCCTCCCCTTATAAAGGGGAGGGGACAAGATTTCCCTAAATGAATGCTTTGAATCAGCTTGAGCCGCAACAGCGGCGGAGTTTGCTCGTGTTATTTGCCACGGGCTTACTATTTTGGATGAGTATTGCGATTTTATTGCCGACGTTGCCAGCATATCTGGATACGATCGGGATTAATCAACAGCAAATTGGATTAATTATTGGCGCATTTGCGATCGGATTATTATTGACTCGATCGGTAATTGGTCGATTAGTCGATTATCGAGGACGAAAGTTTGTGCTGATCGTCGGTACTTTAGTTGTGGCGACTGCTCCACTAGGTTATTTGACGGCGACTTCGGTGCCGTTATTGATGGCAATTCGCGCATTTCATGGTATCAGTATTGCCGCTTTTACGACTGCTCATAGTACCCTAGTGGTCGATTTGGCTCCGCCCAAACAACGGGGTGAAATCATCGGTCTGATGAGTCTTGCCAACCCGCTCGGAGTCGCGATCGGGCCAGCCATTGGGGGCTATCTCCAGGTGTCTGGTAGATATACGGAAATCTTCTGGATTTCGATTATCTTTGGCACGATCGCCTCGATTTTTGCATGTCAATTGCGGGAGTCAAGGATTCAAATTGAACGATCGGAATCTAGTAATGAGCTTGAACAGTCAAAACCCATTCCCAGGCTGTCAATCTGGCAAATTATTACCAATCCAGCATTGGGAATTCCGGCTTTAGTATTACTATTAATTGGCTTTCCCTTTGGAGCGATTCATACTTTTGTACCGCTCTATATTCAGAGTACGAAGATTGATTTTAACCCTGGATTATTTTACACGATCGCCGCAATTGCTAGCTTTAGTTCTCGATCGGTAATTGGCAGTAAATCCGATCGCTATGGGCGGGGTGTCTTTATTGCAGGGAGTGTTTGTTGTTATACGACGGCAATCGCCCTGCTCGCGACTGCAAATAGTCAGCTAAGTTTCATTCTGGCAGCGATGCTAGAGGGACTTGGGATTGGCACGTTGATTCCGATGATCGTCGCGCTGGTTGCCGATCGATCTTTGCCGGAACAACGGGGGCAAGTACTCTCGATTTCCATCGCCGGATTGGATCTGGGGGTGGCGATTGCAGCACCTGTATTTGGATTGGTGGCAAAAGATTTGGGCTATCCAGGTATTTTTACGATCGCAACGGGAATGGCGGCTAGTGCAATTGTGGTATTTATGATTTGGGGCAATCGAAGTTTACGGCATTCGATCGGCTTTTGTTTGGGGCGCGATCGAGATGTATATCGTCGAGGATTTTAGTCATAATTATGTTTGGGTAAATATAGAAAATAACTATATTTACCTAAAAAATGAGCAATGTTTGATATGCTAGATTCCAATCAGGTTGCATCTACCACCATCTACATTTGTTAGATTATTTTAGAAACACACCTTTTTTAGGTGTGTAAATAAAATATCTATCCTCACTGCATGAAACATCACTTCCTCTGTCTTCTCAGTATTTTAACAATCACACTAGGTATCAAAAACACCGTTCGAGCAAATCCGATTCTCTATCAATTAAGTTACGAAAACTCAAATTTGCCAGCTCTAATTCCTCGATCCACACCTACTTCGATCGCAATTGCCCCAGAGTCCAATTTAGTCGCAATCCACGTTCAGTCTAGCTCCTCGATGACGATCTCGGCACTAGAACTAATTATTCACAACCAGATCGATGAGTATCGTCAATCCCTGAATTTACCACCGCTGACCATCGATCCAACTATTTCAGCCCAAGCACGAGCGCACAGTCAAGAGATGGCTCAAGCAGGTGCCCTCGGCCACACAATGGATTCAGTCGAGCGACGACACAAGTATCCGACGGCAGCCGAGAATGTTGCTAGTATCCAAAATGCTCCAGATCCCGATCGAATGGCAGTCAAAGACTGGATTGATAGTCCAGCACACAAGCAACATATTCTGGGCAACTACAACTTAACGGGTATTGGTGTTGCCAAAAATGCTGAGGGTGAATACTTTTTCACCCAAATATTCATTAATAAACCATAAAAATAGAGAGTAAGTTAAATTTAAAATTAACTTACCCTCTCGATCTAGAGCATCTCAATCTAATGAAAATGCCGCTCTTGCTTGAAACTACTTGTTAGTTGGCAACGCTCTAATAAATTCTCTGATCACATCTGTTTTAGTTCTTTCAGTACTTTCAGTAAAAGCCTGAAGAATTAACAGCTCCTGATTAGGGATTTTGATATTTAGTTGTTTGATTGTTCTCGCTTTGTTGGTCATGTTTATTAGTAGTAGCAGCTAGTTACACTTATATATACCTATATAAACAGAACGAATAGGATTGTGTCAAGCATAGCGATCGGTCTATTGATGTAGCTTAATGAATCTAGGGATTATGCTGACATTGAGGACAGTAATGAGTGCCTCTGCCGCCGAGTCGAATTTTCTCGATCGGGGTTTGACAGACTCGACATGGTTGTTTGGTACGATTGTAAACCCATGCCATGCCACCATAATTGCCGTTGGTGCCCTGGACATTGAGATAATTGCTAAAAGTGGTGCCGCCCTGGTCGATCGAGAGCTGGAGGACTTTGACGATCGACTCCCGCAATAGTTCGATCTGGGCTGTTGTCAAAGCTCCAGCGGGGGTACTAGGATGAACTCTACTCATGAACAACGCTTCATCAGCATAGATATTTCCCACTCCAGCCACCAAGACTTGATCGAGAATCACTGTCTTAATATTACGCTGGGATTTTTCCAGTTTAGCCGCAAAATATTCCACACTGAAAGCTGGATCGAAGGGTTCGGGGCCGAGTTTACCCATCCCCTTCATCACCTCGCCTGGTTGCTTACTAGGGGGAATCCACCACATCTGACCAAATGTGCGCTGATCGACAAAGCGGATTTCCCAATCTTGCCCTAAAAATAGGCGCACGCGGGTATGCTTATGTAGCTCTGTATGGCTCTCTACCCACAGCAATTGCCCAGTCATGCGTAAGTGCACTCCCAACCAGCCAGCGGCTCGCTCAGTATTGATATTGACTAGTTGAGCGAATAAATATTTACCCCGTCGATGCCAAGCTTGAATTTTGGTCTGATTCAACCCAAAATTAAACTCTTCCGGCGTATCGGGATGAGCGATCGTCCGTGGTAACAATACTTCTGTACCAGTAATCGCTCGATCGAGTGTGTACTTGTCTAGCCCGCGACGAACTGTTTCAACTTCAGGTAATTCAGGCATTCTTGGTTAGACTGGTAACTAGGTAATAGGTTAGGATCTGTCTAAAACTAACCGAAATTAGCATAGCATCGATATCTTCTGCCTAGTCGCCAGTCGTCCTAGAGCTATTTTTCAGTAGTTGCTGGAGGCGTATTCTTAGCTGCTGGAGTTGCTGCTTTCGCTGCTGCTGGTGCTGCTACCGCTGGTGTTGCCGTTGCCGCTGGTGCTGGAGTTGCTGCTATTTTCGCTGCTACTGATGCCGCAGTCTTTTTAGCTGCTGGTGGTGCAGAAACCTCAGTTAGCTCACTGACTGCAAAGTTATTGGTGTTTACTCCTCCAGCGGTACCACTGTAGCCACTATAGTTAACTTTATCAAAACGCACGATGACGTTATATTTGATGCCGCTTTGATCGATCGAAACGACATTCCCGACATCTTGGAACCAGTAGGATTCTTTACGAAGGACGCGAACTTTGGAGCCACGTTGAAGTGCCATAATTACTATTCCTGTTTGGAGTAATTGGTTTTTAAAGAGAGTTCAGCCACAATTAGCCATACCAGCTTATTTTCTGCAAATTTCGGTATCTTTTAATCATGCGGTAACAAAGCTTAAACAAATTAGGGGTTAGGCTTTAGATTTTAGACTTTAGGTTTTAGACTCCCCACACCCCCCACACCCCCCACACTCCCCACACCCCCACACCCCCACACCCCCACACCTCCTACCCCGTGTCCAACCCTGCCTTCAACGCCGAACACCTCCTCTTCACTCCTGCATCGCCCGATCGATCTGCCGTACCGACGATCTTTGCTTTTCCCAATGAATATACGGTGGGAATTACCAGCTTGGGTTATCAGGTGGTGTGGGCGACTTTGGCGATGCGATCGGATCTGGATGTGGCGCGGTTATTTACAGATGTCCACGAATCGTTACCTCGATCGCCAGAATTGGTCGGATTTTCCCTGTCCTGGGAGTTAGATTATGTAAATATTCTCAATTTATTGGAATTCCTGGAAGTACCAATTCGGGGTCAAAATCGGGGCGATAACGATCCGCTGATCTTTGGTGGTGGACCAGTTTTAAGTGCAAATCCCGAGCCGTTTGCTGATTTCTTTGATGTGATTTTGGTTGGTGATGGTGAAGATTTACTTGGCAATTTTATCAATGCTTATCAACAGGTGCGGACAGCCGATCGCTTCACCAAGCTCAAGCATCTGGCTCAAGTTCCAGGCATTTATATTCCCAGCTTATATCGGGTTGAATATGCTGGAAATCTGATTGCGAGTATTCAGCCGATCGATAGTAATATTCCTGCCACTATTACTAAACAAACCTATCGAGGGAATACTCTATCAGCTTCTACAGTAGTCACTGAAAAAGCCGCCTGGGAAAATATTTTCATGGTCGAAGTTGTTCGCAGTTGCCCAGAAATGTGTCGGTTTTGCTTGGCTAGCTATCTGACATTACCCTTCCGTGTGGCTGATGTTGAAGATTCACTGATTCCGGCAATCGATCGGGGCTTAACAGTTACCAATCGTCTGGGATTACTGGGTGCATCTGTGACTCAACATCCCGAATTTCCGGCATTACTAGAACATCTAAATCAACCCAAGTATGATGATATCCGGCTGAGTGTATCTTCAGTTCGGACTAATACAGTCACAGTTCAACTAGCTGAAATCTTGGCAAAACGGGATAGTAAATCACTGACGATCGCCGTTGAAAGTGGTTCCGAACGTATTCGCAAAATTGTCAATAAAAAACTCGCAACAGATGAGATCTTTCAAGCTGCTGCCAATGCTAAAGCAGGTGGTCTGAAAGGCTTGAAACTCTATGGCATGGCGGGAATTCCTGGCGAAGAAAATAGTGACATCGAAGAAACAGTGCAGATGTTGCGATCGGTCAAAAAAGCCACTCCAGGTTTGCGGCTCACCTTTGGATGCAGTACCTTTGTGCCCAAAGCTCACACGCCCTTCCAGTGGTTTGGAGTAAATAAAGAAGCTGATAAGCGATTGAAACTACTCCAAAAACAACTTACCCCAAATGGGATCGAATTTCGCCCAGAGAGTTATAATTGGTCGGTAATTCAAGCAATTATCTCCAGAGGCGATCGCAGGTTGTCACAGTTACTCGAACTCACCCGCAATTATGGTGATTCGATCGGGAGTTTCAAACGAGCATTCAAAGAGCTAAAGGGACAAATTCCCGAACTCGATTTCTACGTTCATCAAACCTGGGATACCGATCGGATCTTACCCTGGCAGCATCTAATCGGGCCATTACCAAAACCCACTCTAATCAAACATCTAGAATCAGCAACTGTGCAGTTCAATAATTAATCAAAGTCTAGCTACAACTTCAGCAATTAAGCAGAGACATATAATTGTAATCGATCGTAGAATATGAAAGCGTATGTCTTTATTTCACTCAATATCCCTTGGATCGAAAGTTCTAAACCAGTTTTGGTCGAAATCGATTTTCTTATTCACTACTGATTTATTGTGCTGTAATTATGTTCACCGATCTGATTGCAAAAATCCATAATTGCTCACAAGTAGAAGATATCCTGAGCGCAAGTGTCGAGAGTGTTCAGCAAGCGTTGAGCTGCGATCGAGTGGTGGTGTACAGTCTTCAGCCAGATAGTTTCTGCAAGGTAATCGCTGAAGCCGTGACAATTGGCTTCCCCAGAACGATCGAGACAACTATTGACGATCCGTGTTTTAAAGCACGACATCTAGATAGCTACCGTCAGGGTAGGATTAGTGCGATCGACAATATTTATGAGGCGAAGATTACGCCGTGCCACGTCGAGACACTGGAAAAGATTGCCGTCAAAGCAAACCTGGTGGTACCGCTACGATTGCCAAATGATGAATTATATGGGCTGTTAATCCTACATCAATGCTCCGCAGTCCGCACTTGGAAGCCAGAGGAGATCGCCCTTGTAGCTCAGATGGCTGGACAAATTGGCTGGGCGATAGACAACGCCCAACGGTGGTCACAATGTCAGAAAATTCAATCAACACTCGATCGGCAGCAGTTCTATCACGATCTGTTAGCAGTTGCCACCCAAAAAATTCATCACGGCAATACTCAAAGCGAAGTCTTACAAATCGCGGCGGCTCAAGCCCAAGCAATTCTGAGAACCGATCGAGCAATTGTCTATGCAGTCGCACACCCGAATCTAGGCACAGTCATCGCTGAATCAGCGCACTCCTCCCTATCATCCCTCCAAGGGCGGATTATTCTCGATCCTTGCTTGGCACCTGAATCGATCGAGAAGTTCCAATCTGGTGAATTTCAGGCGATTGATGATATCAATCGATCCGGACTCGATCCCGACGCGGTAGAGAATTTAGCAAAAATTGCCGTCAAAGCTAGTATTGCCGTCCCAATTCTCAATAATCAACGCCAGTTATTGGGATTACTTGTGGTTCATCAGTGCTTTAGCGATCGTCATTGGCAAGATCTAGAGATTGAGTGGCTCAGACAGCTAGGGGTTCAAATTGGTCTAGCTGTAGCCAAAGCCTATTTTCAAGAACAGGGAATAGCGATGAAATCCTCCCTCAAGCGGGCTGGCATCGTCAAGACAACAATTACCACTGCAAATACACAGATCCAAGCTGTCAAGGAATCCTTGATCGGTTCTGTCGAGAATATTGATGAAGCCAAACATCTGATGCGCCTACTCAGTCGTGAAGTTGTTGTGCTCACTGAAAAATTATCCAGTGAAGAGGTCAAGCTGATCCGGATCATCGCCAAAAAATTGCAGCACAATACTGAAACGGCTGTCGCTGGTACCCACTCACTTCAGTCAAAAGTTACCGATCTAGAAACTGCGATCGATTCAGCTAATCAGGTTTACAAGTCTCGTCAGCATGACTAATTAATG
>JANXVE010000199.1 GCA_025351825.1 Chamaesiphon sp. 341R_metabat_111
CGTTTCTAGGTTAATTGCCCCCTAAATCCCCCAATTCTGGGGGACTTTCCAGAGATTGGCTCCCCCAGAATTGGGGGCTGGGGGGCGAATCGATCGAGTATTCACCAGATTCTCGACTTGTGTATACACGGTAGCCTTGGAAAGGGGAGGGAGCAAAAGCCCCCTTTATAAGGGGGTTGGGGGTAGAGATCTCCGCCACTTACTACTCTTTCGCAGTCCCCGCTTCAACCAACTTCACCTTAGTTGCCAAACCCAGCAACTGAAGCACCTGAATCGTGATCCAGGTGATGTCGAGTTCCCACCACTTCATCCCATGCCGAGCCGAATATTGATACGCATGATGATTGTTGTGCCAGCCTTCGCCGTAAGTAGTGAGAGCTACCCACCAGCAATTGGTGGATTTGTCGGTTGTTTCAAAGTTGCGGTAGCCAAATTTGTGCGTCGCGCTATTTACCAACCAAGTGCAGTGATAAACAATTACTAACCGAGCGAATACGCCCCAGAATAAGAATGGTAAACCACCGATTAGATACAACACTACGCCCAAAACAACTTGGAGTGGGAAAAAGTAATTGTTCAAAAATTGATAGAACTTATCATTGACAATATCCTTGGTGAAACGGGGAATGTCGCTCTCTGCCGGAATCTCATAGCACATCCAGCGGACATGACTCCAGAGGAAACCCTTGTTGGAATCGTGATGATCGACATCTTCATCCGAATGTAAGTGATGGTGGCGGTGCAAACCTACCCACCAAATAATCCCACCTTGCAATGCTAATGTGCCGCATAAAGCAAAGAAGTACTCCAACCATTTGGGTACCTGGAAGCTGCGGTGGGAGAGGAGGCGATGCCAACCCAGGGTAATCCCCAATCCACCCGTGATCCAGTGTAAAAGTACTGCGACACCTACAGCTTGCCAACTAAAAAATCCTGGCAAAAAAGCACAAACTGCGCCAATGTGAAATATTACGAGCGCGATAATCATCGTCCAATCGAGACGAAGTTTTGTTGATGCGGCAACCGTCATTGAGCTAACCTATGAAGAGTTTTAATACCATGCCCAATCTGCGTGCAGATCCACAAGGCAAATAATTTACCCGATCGAATCATGAACAGCGCATTACTCATTCCAGCAGCAGAAAAGGCACTATCACTGATTTTTAATGGTATTGACGGTCAAGTCAAGGTAAATCTCCGGCGAGTTTTAGAAACTTACTGTCGTCATCGTGTAGGTACGCGGCATTTTTCCAGCGTTAGCGGTTATGGGCACGACGATTTGGGGCGCGAAACTCTGGATAAAGTTTTTGCAGATATTGTTGGTGCGGAGGCGGCTGCGGTAAGAGTTCAGTTTGTTTCGGGGACTCATGCGATCGCCTGTGCTCTGTTTGGAGTATTGCGCCCTGGGGATGAGATGCTCTCGGTTGTGGGCGCGCCTTACGATACGTTGGAGGAGGTGATTGGGACGCGGGGATCTGGACAGGGATCGCTGAAGGAGTTTGGGATTGACTACCGCGAATTAGCCCTCACTAGCGACGGGGGGATCGATTGGGATGGTTTGAGTCATTCTGTTCGATCGAAGACCCGTCTCGTCCTGATTCAACGCTCTTGCGGCTATTCTTGGCGGTCTTCTTTATCGATTGCCGAGATTGGGCGGATTGTGGAGATTGTCAAAGCCCAAAATCCCAATACTATTTGTTTTGTTGATAATTGCTATGGCGAATTTGTCGAGGATCGGGAGCCGCCTGCTGTGGGTGCGGATTTGATGGCTGGATCGTTAATTAAGAATCCTGGGGGGACGATCGCCACAGGTGGTGGCTATGTAGCGGGAAGGGTGGATCTGGTGGAGATGGCGGCTTGTCGGCTGACGGCTCCAGGAATTGGTTCCTCTGGTGGTGCGACTTATGACCAAAATCGGCTGTTATTTCAAGGATTATTTCTCGCGCCCCAAATGGTGGGTGAAGCGATGAAGGGCAATCATTTGACGGCTTATGTGTTCGATAAACTGGGCTATCCAGTCAATCCCGCACCATTCGCGCCGCGCCGTGATGTGATCCAGGGGATTAAACTGGGTTCGCGGGAGAAACTAATTGCGTTTTGTCGATCGATCCAGCAAAATTCACCGATTGATGCTTATGTCGATCCAGTTCCAGGTACGCTCCACGGTTATGAGAGCGAGCTGATTATGGCTGGTGGGACGTTCATCGATGGTAGCACGTCAGAGTTTTCGGCTGATGGCCCCTTGCGGGAACCCTATACCGCTTTCTGTCAGGGCGGTACCCATTGGACGCACATTTCGATCGCTTTAGAAGCTGCAATTGATGCAATTAATGCGATCGATCTACGCTGATTTAACGCGGGTGAAGTGTGTTGAGTTGTCTAGTGCTGCTACAAACCCGACTTTTCCAAAAAGTCGGGTTTGTGTCCTAACCAATATGGTGATTGTTATGTCGATCGATATAGAAGCTCATCATGATTTCAAGCATGATAAGCTTCTTTTAAAAAGAACCAATCTTAAATCCATCTAAATGCTAGATTTTGCGTGCAACTGTATTGTTTAATCTATCGATCGAATCAATCAGAAGCTGCTGCTGTGCCATGACTGGATCGGTGGCTGCCTCAGCCATTACTTCCTGGCGAGATAACTTTCTCTTAGCAGTTTCAAACGATCTAACTACCAAGAAAATTACGAAAGCGATTAACAAGAAGTTAATTAGAGCAGACAAGAACAAACCGTATTTAACGCCACCAGCACTCAATTCAGCAATATCTTTTAGTCTAGCAGCTTCCAAAACTGGAGCCAGAACGACTGGAGTAATAATATCTTTGATGAAGGATTCGACGATTTTGGCAAATGCACCACCCAAGATGACTGCAACGGCTAGATCTAGCACGTTACCTTTCATGATGAAATTTTTGAAATCGCCGATCAGACTACCTTGTTGTAATGCCATGATTAGTTTATTGTTGTGGAAATGTTATCTAGTATGAGATTCTACCACTGCTTTTCGATGGCTGGAAGTGTTAAGTCAAATTTTTTGAGAAAACTTTATGACATTGTATTCTAGTTGTTGGCTGATGCAACATCAATGACGATCGCAATTGCCAGGTTGAAAATATTACTCTTCAGTACAAGTCTTGAATATCTCTCGTCAAGCCAGTAGTCGCAGATCTAACACCGCTGGTGGTCATAATCTTAAGGGAAATTCATCCCATATATTAAGTTGAACACAGTCAACGACAACCTAGCTCCTCCCCGCATCTTCAGGGAGGTTAGGTAGGGTATAGATCTACGCATCATCTCAGACTTGTGTATACACGGTAGCTAGTTAAGAGGGGCAAGAGCAGCTTAAATGAGTGGTGTTATTTTGCAGTTTTCACAGCAGGTTTATCCGTTGGTTTTGGATCGACTTTCGCTGCGGTAGCGGTTTGAATGTTGACTTTATCGATCGTTTTTAGCGTACCATCGGGTTGAACTTGCCAGATATCATAAGTGCCGATCACATCACCTTGAGCGTCGATATCGACATTCCCACTGGCTCCTTGATAGTTGATTTTCTTGCCAGCTTTAAGTAGGGTAATCGCTTTGCACAGATCGCCAACTTCTTCGCCAGTCCCGCTAGAAACCTCGCGAATTTTACTAGCAATCCCTTCGCCTGTATTGGTTTTAGCCGCTTGAGCTGCTAGCATCATCAGTGCAGTAGCATCCCAAGTGTGTTGGAGATAGGGTGTGAGTGGTTTTCCGGTTGCCTTCCACTGCTTGTTAAAATCTTCCAGGGCTTTGCCATGTGCCCCTGGCACGGTGCCAATTGCCCCATCAATGATAAATTTACCATCTTTGGTTTTACCAACCTGATCGGGGAATTTTGGTGAATAGGCACCATCGGGAAGCATGATCGTTACGCCTTTAGTCAAGCCTTGTTCGTAGGCATCTTTGAGCAGGATCGAGCCAGTATCGGGATAGACTAGAGCGGCAATTGCTTGGGGTTTGCCTTCAAAGATGGCGCGGACTTCGGAGGTGAAGCTGACTCCTTTAGGATCGTAGTGAGTCGGCTTGGCTTCATTAGTCACCGTACCGCCCAATTTTTTGAAGGAAGCGACGAATTCTTTCTCGAAGCCAATCCCATAATCATTATTGATCGCGATCGTCGCAACTTTTTTGAATCCCTTTTTGATGGCTAATTGTGCCATAGCTTGAGCTTGATAGGTATCAGGTGGTGCAGTCCGCGCCCAATATCCCTTATATTCGCCTTTTTTGGCTCGATCGGTAAATACCGGACTAGTACTACCTGGAGAAATAATCATCGCCTTATTTTGGACGGCAATCGCAGCAGCAGCGGTAGAGACTCCACTACCGAATGCGCCGACTACACCCGCAACTTTGTTGACGGCAGTAAGTTTAGTCATTGCCGCAGCTCCGGCAGCAGGATCGCTTTGATCGTCCTCTGATACCAATGTGACAGGCGCGCCATTGATGCCACCGCAACCATTGACAGTATCTACAGCTAGTTTAACCGCGCTGGGTAGGGGCTGCGCGATCGAAGCCAAATCTCCAGTACTGGAAAATAGGGCACCGATTTTCAAACCATTACCCTTGTCGCCACTACTCGTGCTACTGCTGTCATAGGTTGCCGTTGGTGTGCCAGCAGTGGTTCCGGCTCCATCCGTTGGTTTGGGATTGCTACAGCTAGTAGCCAATAGACTCGTAACACTCGTCAATAATGCCATCACTAACGCTAGTTTTGGCTGGATCCGATTGGGGTTATTCATAATTAAAGTTGCACTGCTCACACATTAAACAGCATAGTAACTCAATTGAGATCGCACGGGCTACTAATGTAGAATATCCCATAGGCTATCGATCGGGTGTATGAACAAATGACAGAAATCCAGGCTGTACTATGTGGCTATTATGGCAAGGGTAACGGCGGTGATGAAGCCTTGCTCGTGTCAATGCTGGAGATGCTACCATCACATGTAAAACCCATAGTATTGTCAGCCAATCCTCGCGCTACTTCCAAGAGCTATGGAGTCAAAAGTTACGACCGCATGAATAGCGGTTCGGTGGTGCGTGCGCTGAAGGAATCACAGGTATTAATCTTGGGCGGTGGTAGTCTGATCCAGGATGCCACTAGCATCCGCAATTCGATTTATTATGGGGGACTAATTGGACTAGCACGACAGTTTGGACTTAAAACAATGGCAATCGCCCAAGGAATTGGCCCCCTAGACAAGTCATTTACCCGCTGGATTGCCCAACGAGCATTTAGCAACTGCACCGCTCTGAGCGTCAGAGATCCAGCATCTGCCGCCCTCATCGAATCCTGGGGACTATCCTGCGTGATGGCACCAGATCCCGTCTGGAGCATGTCCGCCACTCCCGTCCCCGAAATTGCCAACATCCCCAGCCCCAAAATCGCCGTCACCTTGAGATCGCACCCACAATTGACAAATCAACGGCTGGATACGATTACCCAAGCCCTAGTCGAACTCCAAGCGGCAACTGGTAGTCATATCTTACTCGTCCCTTTTCAGCCCACCACCGATCTAGATATCGCCGAGCAAATTCAAGCCGAGATCCCAAATCATAGTCAAGTTGTCACCCTCACAGATCCCAAACAACTTAACGGTTTATTTCAAGGAGTGGATCTAGCGATCGGAATGCGCTATCACAGTCTAATCATGGCAGCAGCTCAGGGCTGTAAATGCTGGGCGATCGGCTATGACCCAAAAGTTAGTAAACTAATGACAGAAATTAATATTCCAGGCTGGGAACTAACCAATATTCCCACAGACCCCAGCAAGATCGCTCAGTCCTGGCAACAACATCTCACCACCGGAACAGCTCTGTCACCGCAATCGATCTCTGCTCTGAGTCAAAAATCTCTCGTTCATCGGGAGTTGCTAGTTCAGGCTTTGGGCTTTGGGCTTTAGGCTTTAGGCTTTAGGGGAAAGAGGAAAGGGAAATACAATTCTCCCACGCTCCCACGCTCCCACGCTCCCACGCTCCCACGCTCCCACACCCCCCACACTCCCGAACCCCGTACCCGTACCCGTACCCATGAATCCACCAAACGACCTCGACGCACTCGAAACCATCTACACTACGGTAGAATCAGAACCAGATCGGACTGATTGGTTAACGGCAGTTAGCAATCTCCGCCAGATCAACCGCCAGCTCGTTGAAGAGATCGCCAGATTAGAACAAGCTTTAGCAGCTACCAAACAATCGCTACATAGCCACAAAGAGCAAAACCAGAGCCACGAGATCACGATCTTACAGCACCAAGACGATCTCAGAATTGCTCACGATCGGCTTGCGGGCATGTTTCAACAGCTTGAAACCTCCCACCAAATCGGGCAACGCCAACAAACCCTCGTCGAAACACTTTCCCAGCAGCTCGAAATTGTCCAAACCATCGTCCCTCAATTAGAGTCCGAACACGAAGAACTCACCCAAAAATATCAACAGCAATCCCACAAGCTATATCAAACCGAGCAAGTCGTCATCGAACCCCATCGTCAACTCCAATCTCATGCTACCAATTCAGACACAGCAACAGATTTAGCCCAAATCGAGATCGATCCAATTCTCGCCGAAATCTTGAACCCTACATCGATTCTCCAAGGGAGAGGCTTTGCCAACGACAATACCTCAATACCGACCTCGATCGACACAACTAATACCATCGATCCTCAAAAGATCGATCCAGCCACCCCCACCGAATTGCCCCTAGCAGATCCGATTTCGACATCCACCATCTCCAGCTCAAAAATCGATCCAGCACCACCCAGATCGCCACTCCAGCTAGCGCAGGAAGAGATTGCTCGCTGGACTCCATCCGCCCCGACAGATCCCAATAAACCGATTATTTCTCCAGCTAACTGGCGGGAAGAATTTGCAGGTAATAATTTGGACAACCTGTACCGTCCAAAGCTAGATTCAATCCCCACTCTCACCCCCCAGTCAGCCGAAATACCCGACAAAGAAAGTCCCGCACTCACCGAGCCAAACACAAATTGGCCAGCTCCAACCCTCAATCGCGATCTCACCGCTGTTAAACCCCTAAAAATCGACCTGCCGAAGTTTCCGAAGAAGCCTGGTTGAGCGTGGGGACTGGGGGACTGGGAGACTGGGAGCACGGGAGCACGGGAGCGCGGGAGCATGGGAGCACGGGAGACTAGAACTATTGATTCATCAGTTACTATCAACTATCAACTAAATTACAACTCCATCAATCCGTACCGTTTCTGAAGGGTGAGCAGTTGAGTTCTGGCGGCGGCGGCATTGTCGGCGAGATCGGCGAATTCGATTAGTCGGAGTAATTCTCTTTTGAGTAAGTTACGTTCGATCGATAATGTTTCTCTGTCTAATTCTGGTGGTAACACTACCATATCGTAGAGGGTAGCGCGTTCTTTGCCAGGATCTGGTCTGAGAATGCGACCTCGACGTTGAATAAATTGGCGGGGATTGGTGCTGCTGGCGAGGATGACGGCGTGCTTTATTGCGGGGATGTCGATGCCTTCATCCAAACAGCGGATGGCTACCAAACCTTGGAGCGCGCCAGATTCAAATTGGGTGCGGAGCTGTTCTCGATCTGATAGGGATGTTGTGGAAGTGTAAGTGTTGACACGGTAGCCTAATTCTTGACCCAAAAGATGGGTGACGGCGGTAAGTTGTTGGGTAGTGCTTGTACTGAGCGAAGTCGAAGTGTCGCTGCTGCCATCGCCGCAGTAAAATAGAGTGTGGCTGGTGTTCAAGCGACCTGCCATCAATGTTTTGAGCGCGACAAGCTTGTTAGCTGCTGCACCAATTAATCGAGCGCGTTGCATCAGTAATGGGGTGAGATCTGGGGTGTCAAATTCATCACTATTATTAGGGATGTTTTGATTTTTGTAGATCAGTTTGCGGCTGATGGCGCGAGTAAGTTTGAGATATTGTTCGCTTTCTGTTTCGGTGAGTTCAACCAGGATTGGATAGTATAGATAATGAACCAAGGCACCACAATCGATCGCGTCTTTGAGGGTGAATTCGGGCTGTAGGATGTCGCCAAAGTAATCCAGGATACTTTGGGTACCAATCTCGTCGTAGTGCCGTTCTGGGGTAGCTGAGAGGGCAAGACGCAAGCCAACATTGCGGGGAAGACTGGATTCTCGCTTTTTGGCACCGAGATTATGCACTTCATCGCCGATAATTAAAGTACGATCGGGCAAATATCTAAGCTGGGATTGAAAGCCTGGGGTAATCAGGGTTTCGTTGGTGGTAATAATGGTGAGAAATTGCTGTTGTCCGGTATTGATTCTCGCAAGCTGATGAGAGAATTTACTCTGCCACTTGTGGATACTTTCACAGGCGAGAATCGGCTGAAGCTGGAATTTCTCACACTCTCGTCCCCACTGACTGACGAGGTGCCGAAATGGACAGATAATAATTAATACTTGGAGTCCAATTTGCTGATACAATTGGCAAGCGATCGCTAGTGCCGTAATTGTTTTACCACTACCAGTCGCCATCTTGAGCGTACCGCGACCCTGATTTTTGAACCAGTTAGAAATTGCTTGCTGTTGATACGATCGTAATTCCAGATGTTCGGGCAGTTTAGGACAGCCAACTGGAACCGAATCTACCTGGTAGCGCACCTGTGATTCGGCTACAGCTACCAATCGATTGATGCTAGTAGCGCGCCATTTTGAAGTCGTCGATACTTGGCTTGAAGTTGATTTCTGGACTCGATAGGTAGATTTAGAGTCGATCGACACTAGTATTCACCAGACAAAGTGCTTTTTTTATACTTGTAACTTAACCCATGACTTTGCCGCGCAAAGAATCATAAGTTTGCCGAAACGCGTTTTAAGCACGTTCCATAACAACGTTATCTCGTTAATCAATCATACCAGATTAGGAGCTTGTAGAATCATAATTTTGCCGAAAGTCAAAACTAGAATCATAAGCTTGCCGTGAGTAATAACAGCAGCTACAGTGGATCTGAAGAATATAAAACACTATTCTATGCTCACCCAGCAAGAGTTTGACAACTGGTGTCTCCAGCTAAAGCTGTCAGATATTCAGAAAGGTGCTATCGAAAGAATCCGTAGTTCACAACCATCTCGTGTTGTAGGTGGTGGGAGGAAAAATGTCTCAGGACGTTACCCTAGCAAAAAAATGGGAGTAACCATTCAATTTGAATCTCATCGGGTCGAACTTCCCAAAGTCTATGAGTTAGAACATGACGACGATGTTTTAGAGTTTTACGACCAACCTGCACCCATCAAACTGGAATATCAGGGAAAGAATGGACGCAATCTCGCTCACATGCACACCCCTGACTTTTTTGTAATCAGAAGAAGCACCGTAGGATGGGAAGAGTGCAAAACTGAGGCAGATTTAGAGAAACTAGCGGAAAAGAGTCCAAACCGTTACACCAGAAAAGAGACAGGCGGTTGGTCAGATCTACCAGGCACAAAATATGCCAAACAGTATGGTTTCTACTATCGGATGTGGTCAGATGCTGAAATTGATTGGGTTCTGGCACGAAACACAATTTTCTTGGAAGACTATTTTCGGCGAATTGAGTCTTTAATTGTAAAAGAGGATTCTGCAATCGAAGTACTCGATCTGGTGGCAGAAGAACCAGGGATATTACTGGCGGATCTACTCGATCAGATCGACCGCCAGAAGTAGAAACAGTATCTGAACGGACGATTCGGGATTGGAAGGCTAAATACTTAAAAGCACTCCAACAATACAACTGTGGCTATGTTGGTCTGCTTTCTCATAGCCATATTAAAGGAAATCGCAGTCGAAAATTACCGGAAGATACTCTGGCGGAAATAACGAAATTCATCAAAGAAGAATATGAAACTAACAAGCAAAAGAATGTGAGAGCGGTTTATGGATCATTAGCTAATGCTTGCGAACAAAAGGGCATCATCGCTCCCAGCTACAAAACTTTTGTCAAGGAAGTAAATCGACGTAGTGGCCACGAACAAACGGAGAAGCGACAGAGTCGCCGAGCGGCATATCAGCACCAAGAATTCTATTGGGAATTAGATAGAACTACCCCTCGTCACGGAGATCGCCCTTTTGAGATCGGGCACATCGATCACACGGAGCTAGATATCGAATTGGTATGTTCGCAGACTAGACGAAATCTAGGTAGACCGTGGGCTACATTCTTGGTAGATGCTTATTCGCGCAGATTACTGGCGGTTTATCTCACTTTCGATTCTCCTTCTTACCGCTCTTGCCTGATGGTATTGAGGATTTGCGTCAAAAATCATGGACGTTTGCCTCAAATTGTGGTGGTAGATAACGGAGCAGAGTTTCGTAGCACCTATTTCGAGACGCTGTTAGCTACGTTTGCCAAAACTCAAAAACAGCGTCCTCCAGCGAAAGCCCGTTTTGGCTCGGTGTGCGAACGACTATTTGGTACTTCAAATACTGAATTCGTGCATAATCTATCAGGCAATACTCAAATCACCCGTAATGTTCGGCAAGTAACTAAGTCAGTCAATCCCAAAAATCATGCGATTTGGACGCTGGGGACATTTGTTCCGGTCAGATACGACCCATTTGACGCTGGCACTGCTCATGCCTTTGTTCGAGGTTAGTGGGTGAAATGTATATCTGAGCATCATGCGGATTTCCGAAGCCGATCTGAAAAAGAAATGAAGTTGGCTAGTGCAGAGTTACGAAAACGAGATCGAAATCATCAAGCTCAATCTCCAATTTCAGCTAAGAAGTTAGCAACATTTCTGACATCAGCAGAGGGGCAGGAGGCCTTATTAGAGCAGAGATCGAAAGATGTAGAGGGTAGAGAAGTATTTAAAGTAATTGAAGGCGGGCAAGCGAAAGAAAATATCGCCGAAGTGCTGAACTTACCGGAGATCGCTGCTGCCAAAGCTGTCCGCAAAGAGAAATTGCAATCTCTACCAAAAGGAAAATTTGCTTTTACTGATGACAATCTTGAAACCTATGAGGAATTTTAGTTATGTCGAATGGGTTTCCCCCTCATTTACTCAAGCAATCGATCGCAGAACGACTTGATTACTTCAAGCAATACACTGTCTTTCATCCCAAGCTCAGAGAAGTGCATGACGCGCTCCTCAGTGCAATCCAGGAGCCAGGTGGTGCATCACTAATTTTTGTCTATGGCCCAACGGGGATTGGCAAGACGACTCTGCGATTGCGAGTACAGCAAAAATTGATAGAGGCGGCTTTGCCTGCGTTGGAAGACGATCGAGGGCGAATGCCTGTTGTTGGGATCGAACTGAAAACGTCGGGGTCGAGAAATTTTAATTGGAAAGAATACTATAGAACCCATTTGAGATCTTTTTAGGCGATCGCGTTAGCAGCTAATCTCTTGAGCATAAGTCTAATAAAACATAGCTTGAGCTTGGCATTAGAACGTTTGAGTGTACGGTCAAAATTTTTGACTAAGCTTTTACACCTTTCGACCCAAGCATTTGAGCGTTCAATCACCCATCTGGCAGCAACAGGAACAAATCCAGATAACCCTTTCGCTTCTTTCTCTGCCTTTGATGCCATTGGTACATTTGTAAAAACAAAACCCTTTCGACTCAATACTGGCATTACAAGTATTTTTCACCGCTTGGGAATCAATCATGATTAAGGTCGTCCACTGCGGTTTTTTTTGACTTGTTCGCGCACTTTACCATGTAATTGTGTCTCAATCCGTTCCAGAGAGCCGTCCTCACACCAGTTTTGGTAGTGCCAGAAGACCGTTGAATCTGGCGGTAGATCTCTGGGTAAGTCTGCCCAATTACAGCCATTCTTGAGTTGGTAAAAGATGCCATTGAGGAGTTCTCGTTTTGTCCAGGCTGGCGGTCGAGTTTTCTTCTTTTGGGATAATAGTAGCGGCTCGGGTGGTCTTCCCACTCTTTGTCTGTCAAATCGCTTGAATAGCCCATTTCGCTCCCTTTCCTACTGGCGTTATCTCAACTTTGTCGATCTTACTCGATCGCCCTAAAAAGATCTCAAATGGGTTCTATACATGGGCACCTGGCTCCAGCTCCCAGATAGTTTGTAATTCTTCTCCCATTGCATCATCTTCGATCGAAGCCAGTGACACAACATGCTGGGATTTCGGCAACCCTGCACTCGAAATTCTTGTGGGTGCGATTCTCCATAGGAGAGGCTCCGCCAACGACTGACGAACATCTGTCACCACATACTGTCGCTGGCGCAATCTTACTAGCTGCCCTGGTTCTGGGATAGTCCGAATGATTGTCATAAGGGGTTTAGAGTAACAAGACAAGAATAAGACAGCAAACTTTGGACGAGATCGATCGGAGAATATCTATTGCTGTCAATGAGAAATATAAGGAGTCTTAGCTAAAACTAGCACAGAGCCAGTAGCAATCTTCCCATTGCGAAGCCTACCGATCTAGGCGTATTTGCCGATCTCAAACTTTTGTCAGTACTGTTATACTAGTAAAATGCGTGGATATCAATTTCGTCGATGTCCATGAGGAGATGAGATAATAGAACAATAATAAAGAGTACAAAAAATTAGCAATAATCGAACTAAGTTAAGAAACTACCAAACAAAAGTGGAAGGGGCATATGACAAAGACCCTAAATAGAATGGCTGACTTATACAGCCGATTATCAGATATTGGTTTTCCTGAGAAATATGTTCGTGAGGTGGCTCTGCCCGACTGGTGGTGCGACGAATTTGAACAATCTGATGGTGCGGAGATCGATGCAGCTAGCTATGCTGCGCGAAGATTAAATCTAGATTTAGGGTCACTACTAGAACCAGAAAGTTTACCAAGCTTCAATATCACTGGAAACCCCAAATTCAAAGCGATAAAAGGTTCCGATTGTAATAAATTTATGATCTATATGGCACTCTGTAATGGTATGGCAGAGTTAGTTTCATATGCCTGTATTGATGAATACCAGCCTTTAAATAATGTATCCATTCAAGAGATTAGAAATGATATTCTTGAAAAAGACGGAATCATTAACTTAGAATCTGTTCTGAAATTTTGCTGGCAAAGAGGAATTCCTGTAATCCACTATAATAACTTCCCAGAAAAAACTAAGAAGTTTCATGGAATGGTAACGTATGCGGGCGGTCGTCCAGTTATCATCATTAGTCTTCAAGATATATCTCCATCACGTCTACTATTCATCATAGTTCATGAAATTGGACATCTTTATAAGAATCATATTTCGGCTGAGATAGGATCTATGATTGATGAGAAAGTCGATCTAAATAGTGTAGACGAAGAAGAGCTAGAAGCTAATGAAATTGCAAGTGAATTTCTATTTGGCAGAGCAAATAGTGGTTATTATTTCCGTCGTCAGTATAATGGACAAGGATTAGCAAAAGATGTAGGAGAACTTGCAGAAAAGGATCGAGTCTCTGCTGGATTAATAGCGTGGAACTATGCTTGGAACACAGGTAACTGGGCATTTACAAAAAAGGCTCTGACTATTTTAGAACGAGAAGCCAATGCACCGCTACAAATAAACAAGTATCTTCAAGATCGGCTAGATTGGGATAAGCTAAGTGATGATAACCAAGATCACTTAAAATTATCACTAAAACTAGAGGGCAATTAATGGGGATGGTTTATTTTCTAGATAATGACGTAATCCTCAAGTTAATAACTTATGGAATGCTGGATGAAGCGTTAGACTGCTTGAAAATAGATCGATCGGATATTCGGGTACTAGCAAGTGCCCGATTTGTTTTTGGTTCTAAAAAATTGCAGAAAAAGCATTCAGAAGATATATTGTTATCTGCTATTGAATTTGTCGAAAGCTGTGCAACTATTTCAGCTCAAGATAATGATGAATACAGGCTATTAGAAAAACAAGCTAAAAACGATATCGATCCTGGTGAGGCAACCTTGATTGCCGCTACTTTTCACGAAACAGCTTCTCTATTAGCTACTGGCGATAAACGTTGCTTACAAGCGTTATTCAGTACTGAATCTTTGGAATTAATTTACAAAAAATTACAAGGGCGAGTGATTTGTCTAGAGCAAATAATCTGTAAATTGATAGAAATTCAAGGTTTTGATTGGGTATTAGAGAGAGTTCTTCCAAATCTAGATTGTGATAAAGCTCTGAAATCAGCATTTGGCTCCGGTTCTGATTCCGAGTCTGGAACCGTACTCGGAACTTTGAATAGTTATATCCAAGACTTGCAGAAAACGTCACCAGGTATCTTGTCCGATTTGTAACTCCTTAATGCCTTCAGAGATCGAAATCACTCAGCCTCTTCATCCTCCTGAGCCATAGACGCTTTAACCGCCAAATCCAACTCCTCGTTGGCGTAGCCTCTCTTGTGGAGAATCGAGCATTGATACAACAGACACAACACCGCAGTCTTATCGATCGTAAATTTTGGCATCGTCCACCCCTTTTCCCAACTACCGACTTCACTTTGGCTCTTTCTCTTCTATCGCCCTAGTCACAAGCCGCACCACCAAATTACTAACCGATCGATCCTCCTCCTCAGCCCACTTCACTAGGGCTGCATAAACCTCTTTGGGGAAATAAACAGATGTTTGGACTCGATCGGTTTGACTCATGAGCTTCAAGCAAGATTTCCAGCAAGCTCATCCTACCCTCGCAACCTTACTAGACACTCAAATAATGTATAGTAGATTTTTATAATGTTTTTTACAGTATTAACCCTGTCCGATAAAAACATCTAGTAGCCATTACAGACAGGAAAAACGATGAACACACCCCGTAAGTTGGCACAGCGGGAACTAGAGCTGATTCAGAAGCTAGCTAATTGTCAATTCGCCATGACTCCCCGCGAACTTGAAGCTAAGTGGGATGTAACGCGAGTGCAGATGGCAGCTTTATGTAGTTGTTCTCCAGGTAGTGTCAAACGCTGGTTTAAGAGTGGCAGAGGCTATATAGCTCCCAGTCGCTATCACTAGTGAACGCAAAATAAACTCTACTTCCATTGTCATCTGTAAATAGATCGATATTTTTAGTAAAATTACTAAGAGCATATCAATACCCTAATTACATACGGCTATGTTATGCAACGGCGCAAAGCTGCGATGTCCTGCTTCAGTTCATCAACAGCCCGATCGATTGCAACTGCCTTAGTCTCAATTGATTTTAAGAGGAACAACATTTCTATCTGCTGGACTGTCATTGAACTAGATGGAGATGGACTAATAACTTCTGTTTTCTCACCTAACATCCGAATCACCTGCGGTCGAATTTTGGTTAAATCCACGCCAAAAGTTTTCATCACTTTCACCGCCTGATTTTCACTTTCACTAATTAAGCCAAATAGTAGATGTTCTGTGCCAATATAATTATGCCCAAGCTCCTCAGATTCTGCTTGAGCGAACTCTAAAACACGTTTTGCTTCTGGGGTAAAAGGAATTTCGAGAGCCACAAACCCCGAACCGCGTCCGACAACTTTTTCAACTTCGATTCGGGCATCCTTTAAATTAACTCCCATCGATCTTAAAACCTTAGCTGCGATGCCAGTCTCTTCACCAATTAAGCCAACTAGAATTTGTTCGGTACCAACAAAGTTGTGCCCCAATCGCCGTGACTCCTCTTGACTAAGCATGATTACTTTAATGGCTTTCTCTGTATAACGTTCAAACATAACTTGCTTCGTTCGCTGATTACTACAACAATAAATATGCTAAGTTTCCATATCAAAAGAATTAGGATGAATGCCAAATTTGGTTAGAACACCAATATTAGTTGGTAATTCTTTAATCCGATCGACATGATGTAGAATCAGACTCTTTACGTGAGCAATATCATCTAAGTTTTCTGGTAAGTCATTTATCCAGAGATTATCGCCTTGTCGGAATGGTTCGATCGAATTATTGAGATCGTCCATATTTGATTATTTCAAAGATTTGGATAAGCGGGAAGATTTATGCACGTCAGATTTGATTTCGATGAGTCAATAATTATTTTATTAGAGCAAATCATCGATTCCACAGGCAGACGCGGCACAAACGATTAGTTAGTTAGCCAGATTCATCCACCATCCACTTCAGAATACCTAATATCCGCTCGACTGGAGTGACATAATACTGATGATGATCGATAGTTAGATTTTTACCTTCGAGCTTGAGATACTGCAAGAGTAGATCGACCTCGATCGCAATCATTTCGCTAATCTCAATCGCTTACCAGGATAAAGCTGCTTAGAATCGCCACCTTTCTCAAGATAATCTAAATCTTGAAGACGGTTGCGTAAATTTGAAATCGTTACACCTAATTCATCCCCAATTGCCCCCAAATGTTTCCAATTAGTTAAATTACGCCCTCGCCGTGCCTCTTCGAGTTTATCTAGGGGCATCAATAAACAACTGGCAAAGTACTGAGCCTGCCATTCTCGCCATTCTTCAGGAGTTTTTTGATTCACTACCTTAGTCTTATCCCCAGCCAAGCCTCGGCATAAAAATACCTCTTCAGTCAAAGCTCGATCGATCGTCCCAACCTGAATCGAATTCACTCCAGCGATCTCAGACTCCGAAGCGTCCAGGTTGATATGCAGCACCCAATGACCGATTTCATGAGCTACAGTCGATTGATACAATCCAGAATTGTCTCGAATAGCTGGAAAAGCATTATTGATATAAATCTCGCCCCTGGTTGGATAAATCTTTGCCGCTATTACGCCATCTTTAACCGCATCAAAGTCTTCCCAAACGATCGATAAATCCAAATAATCAGCCACCAAGTCCGCTAATTGAGGCCATTTAGGAATTTTGCCAGCATCCCGCATCTTAATCAGCAATCGATCGGCTATGGCGGTAATCTCTGACTTATCGATAAATCTAGCAGGTTTAATTGAAGTCATCCATCACTCTCCAATAATCGCCGCATCACTTCTGGATCTTGCATCTTGCGTAATAGTACAGGCATCTTGTCCTGATAGGTTTTAGCCAACTGTTGAATTACTTTTGAATCCGCTGGGGTAATCCTTCCGGCTAAGTAACTTAGTGTAGCCAGATCCACATCCAATTCAAGATGTTCGATCAACGCTTGGATCACATCGTTTTTAGGTGGATATTCCGCTCGATCGTTTTCCAATTTCGACAGGTAGGTATAGTCAACTTTCACTAAAGCAGCTAGATCTCTCTGGCTATAGTCTTTGCTACGACGAGCATCTTTAATCCACTTCCCAAATGTCTGACTCACGGTAGCTCTAACTTGGATACTTTCCATCATAATCGATGTTGACTTAAAAAATCAACACATGCTATCTTGCTACATAGATGGTTGATTTGAAAAATCAACCATTGAACACGCTAGATGTGGTCAAACTAAATTATTGGGGTTGCCGCTCTAGAAAATTACCAGCACTTATTCCTAACTCAACATCCTCACGCTGTTAAAATGCTCAGTTCAACTAGATATCGTCCGTATTTTAGCTATAAACTTTGGGCAGATTCTGAGCCAGCTTACGGTCTAGAATCCTTTCATTGTGAGATGAAACGAGGATTTAGGCGAATACGCAATCAAGAGCCGCTCGTTAAAGCTCTAATCGATACAGATAGTAATGCTCAAGTCATCGGACATCTAGCTCAACGAGGAGTGTTTGAATTTCATGCCGATCCTCAATTACTAGATCGATCTGATGGTGTAGAGCTAGTAGCCGATCTCCTTCAGTTACAGCAGCTAGATCCAGAGATCGCCGAAAGAGTCACTCTAATTCTGGAGCGATACCATGCCCAACCCATTCTTAGAGGAAAGCAGATTCTCATATTAGAACGAGGCGATGAAAAGTTGCCAAAACCATTACTCCTCAAATTACAACGCAAGCAAGTTAACTTTTTTGCCGTAATGGACTGTGTATATATCGAGCCAGATGGTACGATTCACATCCTAGATTTCAAAACTGGAAAATCTAAATTTGACGAGCGACAAGCCTACACATATCTCTTTGCAGCTCAACATCTATATCCAGGACAGCCAGTGGTGGCATCTTTCTATAATTTAGAGTCTCAAAAAAGGTCGAGAGTCATTAGAACGAGTCCAGTTCAGCTTCAAAGACTGGAGATAATCTTTGCGAAAATTGCCCAGCAGCTCGCAGAAAACTCGAATCATCACCGCAACAATCCAGCAGCATTCAACCTGATTTTTCAACCCAATCCAGGCATTCAATGCCAACACTGCCCCTTTCCTTCTATTTGTGACTATGCAGAGCATCATGACAACACTCACCCAGAAGACTAGTACTCAAGATTTTCTGGCAGAAATTTCCGAGCTTCAATGTAATGAGCCGCTCAATTTCTCCAGCTATTGTTTACCACCAAATATCGATCTGCAAGTTGCCAGAAAACTCAGTTATCGGCTATCGCGCTGTTTTTCTCAAGTAGTAGTTATTTGGCAGGAAGGGAGGTTTTATGTACTTGCCTATCAAGCAAGAACGATACCTAGTTTGAGTGAGTGGGATTCCGCGCTCAAAAATGTCCAGAAGGATCTAGGGATAGAAAATAATTTAGGAAAGCTATCCCAAATTAAAGAGGCAAAACTCACCCCAGTAATTATTGCGCGTTTAGCACAGGAAATTCTTAATGTCCAAAGACCATTTAGCACCACAGAAAAATATAGCGATAAAAATGCGAAGGTCGTCCGGCAAGCAACTGTTGGCTATGAAATAATTGAGCGTGGCGACCTCCATTATCCTGCTTTAACTATTACCAATCGCAGTCCGATTATCTCGATCGAGAATCTTGCAGACTTCACTAAAAACCATCCCTACCGCCAAGATCTAGAAAAGTTGCTGATTAATCTGGAAGTCCAAACCTTAGACACTAATAGTACCGCTACTATTGTTGAAATTGTTGGCCCAATTGTCGAACATCGAGCAGCTTTGATTGCCAAAGCGACTGGGGCAATCAGTCGGCAAGCTTTAGAATCTGCACCAGACGAGCAACCAGTCGTAGCAGTAAGATTTGGCAAACGTGGCGATAAATTTCACTATGCGCTGGCGGCTCTATGCCCCCACATTACTGCCAAAACAGCCGACCAACTAGAATTAGATTGGGGTAAATTGATTGCAGCGACTAAAATCGGTTATCGAGAACGACAACAACTCTTGACTAAACATAAGTCTGAAGCTAAACGAAGTCTCCTGCCTTATGGAATTCAGTTAGATAAATCGATTTGTTCTCGCGGCGATAATGGTCGAGATTTATTTTGGTCATTACCAGAGCCATTAGAACAAACAAAACTGTTATTTGGGCAAGATCTGATTCAGCCCCACAGCCAGATTATCAAAGGATTGAGTGAAGGAAAAATATATCGTCGTTCTAAGGAATTCTCACAAGAAACTCCGATCTGTATTGCCGAAGTAGATCTGATTCAGTCAAATGTTTCTGGCAATCGATTCATGGTAGAAGTAGAAAGACAACTGAAGAGATTTTGGTGTAATTTCTCTAGACTCAATCCTGACGAACCAAAACTGAATATCGAGCATCTCGACAATCCCAGCGGGCGAGCGGAACTAGATAAGAAACTAGAGGAATTATTGACGATTAAGCCGGATCTGGTGTTTATATTTCTGCCCCAAAGCGATCGAGAACGCGATGAGGACGATAATGGCAGTCTGTATCATCGGATCTATGCAAAGCTACTCAAGCGAGGCATTGCAACTCAATTTGTCTATGAAAAAAGTCTACGAGATGTAGATCCTAGATATGTCCTGAATCAAGTAATGCCAGGAGTATTTGGCAAATTAGGGCATATTCCATTTGTATTAGCCGAGCCGTTAGCTATTGCGGATGTCTTTGTCGGGTTGGATGTCGCGAGGAAAAATAAACTCAGATTGTCGGGCACAACGAATGCCTGTGCGGGAGTTTGTTTCTATGGCAAGCAGGGTGAATTTTTACACGCTCAATCGGAAGATGCCATCATTGAGGGCGAAGAAATTCCGGCTCGTTTTCTAGAATCTCTATTACCTGCGAGTGAATTGAAAGGCAAAACAGTGGCAATTTATCGCGATGGCAGATTTTGTGGCAATGAGGCTTAATGTTTAGCTGATTGGGCCGCAGCGATCGAAGCTAAGTTCATCTTGATTGAGTGTTGTAAGTCGGGTTGTCCACGACTATACAATCTTTTTGGTACGAAGTCCCCATATATTCAAGCTCCAGATCGAGGAACGGCTCTGAAATTATCCGATCGAGAAGCGATTGTGGTGACTACCAAAGTCGAGCCAAAAATTGGCGTGCCAAAACCGATTCGGTTTAAAATTCGATCTGAAGGTCATCAGGTATCGATCGATGATGTGCTGGAGACAACTCTCAAGCTCACGTTGCTACACTATAGCTCATTAAAGGTAACTACTCAGGTTTAAAAAATTAGGAAGATTTGAGGATAAACGGTAGTTATGACGTTAGAGTCTGATTAAGAGATCGAACGGACAGCAAAGCATTGAAGCAAGCACCCCAAAAACTAACCATCAGTAAAGACGAAATCA
>JANXVE010000051.1 GCA_025351825.1 Chamaesiphon sp. 341R_metabat_111
ATTGCATGGACAATTCTCGGCTTATTATCTGGTGCGATTGCCAAAGCTATCTATCCTGGTGGTCAAGGCGGTGGTATCTTATCAACAATTGTTTTGGGAGTAGTTGGTGCATTCATCGGCGGTAGTTTATATAGTTTGATCTCGACGGGAACTATCCAACTTGCTGCTACCAGTTTGAGTATTCCTGGACTAGCCATCGCTGTATTAGGATCGATTGTAGCTATCTACCTGTGGGGCTTGATGGCACGGAATGCCTAGATCGGTTGAAGGTTGAACAGTCAATCTAGATTGCAAAAACTATTATCAACTTGGAGTCACATGATGTCACCAGAATGTTTTGAACTATCAATGGAACAGCAATTTAGTATGCGGACAATCGAGCTAAATACGCTCAATCTTTCATCAGAGCAGCTACGAGAACTATTCGTCGAGATATCGCGACAGTTAATCGTCAAAGATAATGTCATTCGTCATCTGATGAAAAATGGCTTCTAGATCTAGCTGTCCTAGTTAATAGATTTCATCGATCGATTACCCATCCAAATCCATACAAGGATTAAAACTGTATGTCAAAGCAAGATATTCCTCAAGTTGTCAACTTTCTGCGTCAAAATCTGCATCTATCCGATGATTCTGTCCAATTAGCCTTGAAACAATCTCAGTCTAACTATAACAGCCTGCCGATCGTCCTCTGGCAATATGGCTTGGTGAGCTTACCAGAACTCGACCGAGTCTATGACTGGTTTGAATCATGCATTTATTAATCGTCATTCATCGACATCGAAACATCTCGGAGATTAAATAATTGTGTCAAACTGGCAACCAAAAAAGCGACGGACAACTATTTGCTCGTCGCTTTTGCATGGAAATCTTGTGGGTTCGAGTGATGTGATACTGCCATAAATAACTCCTCCTTTTGACTGACCACAGTTATCTCGAAATATAGACGATTTTAGCTGACATTTTAAATATGCTAGGGATGGAATTAAAGATATCGATCTTCAACTACCTCCGGTATGCGAAGCGAACGAATCTAACATTTTTCACCATCACCCCTCGCAAAAATCATGGATATGAAACACGAACGCAGAGCAGTAGGTGTCCTCCCTAACCGTTTTGAGACGGAGAATGCGTTACTCGAAATCCAAAGTAGTGGTTTTCCGATGGATAACGTCTCTGTCGTCGGCCGAAATGCCGATGGAGAAGAGCTAGTTGCTGGCGTAAAAGTACACAAAAGCATCGATAACAAAGCTGATGAAGGTGCAGTAGCTGGTGCCGTTACAGGTGGCGCGCTTGGCGGTGTCACGGGTCTATTAGTTGGCTTGGGCACTTTAGCTATTCCTGGTGTGGGGCCTGTTTTACTCGCTGGTGCAGCGGCTACTGCTCTAGCGACAACTCTAGCTGGCACGGCAATTGGTGCGGGTGGAGCTAGCTTATTGGGTGCGCTGATTGGTTTGGGGATTCCCGATAATGAGGCCAAAGTCTATGGCGATTTGCTCGAACAGGGCTACTACCTAATTATCGTCGATGGCACCGAAACTCAAGTTCTCAGCGCAGGCGAGATCCTCAATCGTAAAGGGGTGCGGCAGTGGCAAGTGTATGACGTAACCAATGCTGCGGGTAAACATGCCAATAATCTGCTCTAAGCATAGTCTAGTCTGTTAATCCAAAGAGTCTCAGCACTAAGTGTGCTCTGGGACTCTCCCGCCTCGATCCTATTACTTTCTACAGGAACAACTCATGACACACCTAAAAGCTTTAATCCCCGCCCTCAGCCTTGTGTTACTAGCGATGACTGGTTGCCAAGAAGTTGCCAAAACCAATAGTGACGCACCCGATCCGAATGCGACTCAAGTCGAAACTCCGACTACCACAGCAGCTAAATCAACTCAAGATGACGCTACTAGTAAGGTCAGACGCGACCAGCTCAACTCCGATATTAGAGCGAGAGAACAGCGTAATAATACCCTGAATCAAGGTGCAGCGACGAATCGCAGCGATACGGACTTGGCAAGTCAAGTCCGAAGCAAATTGGAAGCCAATTTACCCGCCAGTGCCTTAGCGGTAACTGCCAAGGATAGTGCTGTAATGGTGACAGGTACGGTACCCACTCAGGCTCAATTCGATCGAATTAATGGATTGGCTAAGGAAATTAAGGGCGTTTCTGCTGTGACGATGAAGGTAGCCGTTGCGCCAGCTAAAGCAAACTAAATTAATCGATAATTGGTAGTTGATGGTTAATAGTCCCCGACTGCTTGAATGAGTCGGGGATATGCCTCATAATTTTTCCTAGATAACTGCTGTGAAATCAGATTTCCGACTACCTAAAAAACTCAGCATTCACCCTCGACTGTTGATGTCTGCTTTACTGGCGGTAATAGTAGCTGTACTATTGCCCCCTTCAGTTCATGTAATATCACGACTGCTATGTAGCTGGGATGCTTTTACGATCTGCTTTCTGTTTTTAACTTTGCGAGTAATGCTCCGTGCTAACCCAGAGACTATGCGTCGTTTTGCGAGACAAGAAGACGAAGGACGCGCACTAATTTTGAGCTTGATTACTCTCGCTGCTTGTATCAGTGTTGTCGCAATTAGTCTGATTTTACAAGATAAAGGCAAAGACAGTAGTCTGTTATTTTTCCATCTAGGACTGGCGATTATTACGATCGTCAGTTCTTGGCTGCTGGTACACACTATTTTTGCTCAACACTATGCACATATCTACTATCAAGCAGAACGAACGTTGAGTAAATGTAAAGCAGACGGTTTAGATTTTCCTGGTGAAATTGAGCCAGATTATTGGGATTTTCTCTACTTTTCATTTGTAATTGGGATGACAAGTCAGGTATCCGATATTAATGTCACCTCTCGCCAGATGCGACGTTTGAGCTTGATTCATGGCGTTTTATCATTCTTTTTTAATACGACAATTGTTGCGATGATGATTAATATTGTGGCTGGAGCGATTAGTCCAAAGTAGATCTAATCTGTCCAGAGGAATAGAAATCGCTTTAAAAATAGAATTTACAATCTACCTATTGAGTGATTTCTTTACTTAAAAATATCAGTATAACTAAAGAATACAGGTAGATAATTCGACACTACAAGCTTCAAGTGGGACGATCTAGTTACCTGTTTAGAACCAAATATAGAAGCCGAGAAATATTTGGTTCCATAACAATAATTGCATCTGCTTGCTTCGTTGGCGGAGCCTTTCCCGTGGAAAATCGTCTGCACGAATCTTAGACCGAATAATTCTCGGCTTACTACAGCCATCATATCTAAAACATGAACCAAAAAATTGGACAAATGGGTATTAAAAGTATTGCCCTATTTATGACGCTTTTGAGTGCGACTATACTAGCGGGAACCGCTAGGGCATCTGCTTTACCCACCGCTAAACTTAGACCAGATGCAGCCATTGTCAAGAGTACTCAAACTCAAATTGCCCAAGCTAATCTCAATGATTACGCGAGTAGTTGGGCCGAACCTTTTATCAAGGTGCTAATCGACAAAAATATTATTGTTGGTTATCCCGATGGTACTTTTAAACCAGACCAACCAGTGACCAGAGCTGAATTTGCTGCTTTACTTAACAAAGCATTTGAACTGCCACCGATCCGTGAGTCGATCGCGTTTAAAGACGTACCCCAAAATTATTGGGCAGCAGCAGTAATTGATAAAGCCTATCGATCGGGATTTCTAGCTGGATACCCAAATCAAACCTTTGCCCCCAGCCAAAATATCATCCGGATCGAGTCTCTGGTATCTTTGACCAATGGTAGTAAATTAGTGCCTGATGGTTCACCCGACAGGGTTAATGAACTATTTGCCGATGCTGCCCAAGTACCTGACTATGGACGCAATGCGCTCCTCACAGCTACTCAAAAATGCGTCTCCGTGAGCGTATCCTACCCCGTCAACAAAAATTACGACCCCAACCGGATCGCCACACGGGCAGATGTCGCGGCTTCCATCCATCAAGTATTAGTTGCAGCGGGGAGACTACCTGCTCTAGCTACTGACAGTCCCGCTCAGAAATATGTCGTCAACTGCGCCAATGTCGCCAAAATCACCGAGCAAGACTTGTTGAATCGGACGAGTGTGGGTACGGTACCAGAAGTCATCGCCACCGCCGTCCGCAAACCCGTAAATGCACCAGCCACCGGAATCACTACACCTAGTGCCTTCGGCGCAAATTGGGGCGATCTGTTCGTCGGAGCTGGCTACCAGAATAATTTACCAGCCGCGATCGCTCCGCCAGGTGACGGCAATAGCACCGTTTACGGCGCGGGTATCGGTTTAGGCAATGCGCGGGACTTTGTTGGTTTGGAAGCCTCCTATACCGCTGCTGGGACTACTGTAGCCGATCGAGGTGGTGTCAACTTCAAGCTCCATAAGCTCCTCGGTGAGAATGTGGCGATCGCGGCTGGTTGGGAAAATGCGATTCGCAATGGCTATACCGCTGCCAACGATCCAAAAGACACTTACTATGGCGTTGTCACTGGCATCTTACCTGTAGGTAACACGAGTAATTTCACTGCATCAGTTGGGGCGGGGAATGGGCGGTTCCGCACTTTCAGCGACCTGACAGCAGATAACAATACTACTAATATTTTTGGTGGCTTGGGCTTCCGCTTCTCAGAAAACATCGCCGTCGCCGCTGACTATAATGGGCGCAATTTCAGCGTCAGCTTACCACTGACAGTCAAACTCGGTGACAGTTTGGGATTGCAAGTCACTCCTGCATTACTAGATGTTGCAGGCGACCAAAATACGGGGCCAAAAAGCCGCTTTGCGATCGGCGGTGGGATCGGCATTCACTTCTAAACATTTACCCCCTAACTCTTCTTAGGGGTGTGTACACAAGTCTGTTGAGAGATGGGGCGGAGATCTTTACCCCACCCAACCTCCCCTTGGATGCGCGGATGCGCGTACTGTTCGGGTTCCCCGACAGTGCTAGCGCACCAAGCGGGGAGGAGCTAGGTTATCGTTGACTGTATTCAACTTAATATATGGGACGAATTTCCCCCTTGAAAAGTGGGACTCTTGTTCCCTCCCCTTGGAAAGGGGAGGGCTAGGGTGGGGTAAAGATCTACGCATCATCTCCAACAGACTGTATGAAAACCCTCTTCAAACTATCAACTATCAACTTCTTACCCATGAACATCAAAAACTTCACCCTAGCAACTGTCTCAACTTTAGCGATCGCAATCTTCACCAGTCATCCCGCTCACGCTCAAAAGTTCGTAGATATTATCGGCAATCCGCCCTACGGTTCCGATCCAGTTAATGGCGTACTCGGTAGCGGAGCCACCCCGAATACCTCCACTCGCCCCACCTTTGCCAATGGCTCTCAGAGCAAGGTTAATGCCCTCAGTGCTACCCTCACACCAGCGAGTATCAGTGGTAGTCAAACTGTTGGCGGTAACACCGTTACGGTCGATCCAGCCACGGCAGAATCAGCTTTTACAGTCATCAATGCTCCAGCCAACTCCAATCCCCCAGCCCGCGAAGCTCTCGTGGTTGCTTTGGGCGGAGGTGAGCCAGCGCAACAGCTAGCTCGATCGATGCAAGGGATCCGAAGTGGGGATGGCTCGATCGATCCCACACTCCTGACTGGTGCGGTAAATTCTTACAATAGCTACGTCAGATCCCTACTTGCTAGTTCTCAAGCCACCCAAAAATCCGCCTCGGAATTAAACAGTTTCCTACAAACATTACCACCAGGTCAAAAAGCGGCGCAGGTGATTTTAAGTAAGTTAGTAGAGGCTGCTCGCTAGACTCACATCTTGCAGCAGTTTGAAAATATTATTACTAAGCATAGATTTTAGGGTACCCACGAGGGGCACCCCTACAAGCTACCTGTAGGGGTGCCCTGTCTTGTCGTTTTTTTATCAGGGGGGAACCCCCTGATAAAAACGCCGCTTCATGGGTACTCTGGATCTACACTTAGTACTAATCGATATGTATTGTGACACTCAAAAAGTCGGCGATGGAGTCGGTTCGGGCATTGGTGATGGAGTTGGTTCGGGTGTTGGTGAGGGGTAGATTTCTGGTGGTGGCGATGGTGCTGGTTCGGGTGTTGAAGGTCCAGGCTGTGGAGTTGGTGAGGGGTAGATTTCAAGACGTGACATAGGTTTTTGCAGTTGTCGGGTAGTGTGGAAATAAAATCTTATTTGTAACTACTATTTTAAGCTCTAGTAATTCATGATTAATCTTCCAAAAGATAGATCGAGATTAAAAGGTGGATTCAAATATATACCTTTAGATAGAAGTTATTTTTCGAGCAGATTGCGATGCTAATAATAAGCCCAACTCTCAATGAGTTGTCCTGAGATCGATCGACAGATCGCAGGTGAAATCGGCTCTAAAAAAGTATCCCGATCGGAGAAAATAATATGCTTCCATATTTAGATTTTATCCACGGTTCAAACGGTCAGTTATTTCACCTGGCACAGTTTGACTCAGAACTAGGTGGAGCGATCGTCGAAAATTTTTCTAGCCCGCAATTTTTGATTTCATTGATAGCGGGATTATTGATGGCGATCGCCTTTCAGTTATTACTAACAAACTTAGGGGTCGCACTGATTGCTTCTCCAGATGTCGTGCCAGATTCTGGCGATGACTCTGATAGTTTGATGGATACAGTGCGGGGAATCGAAACCAAAATCGGCATCGCCGCACTAGTGACGGTGACGATTTCTTTAGCTGCTGCTTGTTTTTTGGCAGTAAAACTTAGCCTGACAACTAGTGCATTTGCTGGTGCGATCGTAGGCGTGACAATTTGGTCTGCTTATTTTTCTCTAATCGTATTGCTCGGTGCAAATGCGGTTGGTTCCTTGATTGGTTCGATCGTAAGTACTGCTAGCTCTGGTCTTCAGGGAATAATGGGCACCGCCACGACAGCAATTGGCGCAAATGCTGCCAAAAATCAAGTGGTATCGACAGCCGAAGAAATTACTGCTGCTGTCCGCAAGGAACTAACTTCAGGGTTTGATGCTAGTAGCATTCAAAAAACGTTACAAAGTTCACTCAGTAATTTGCAGCTACCCAGTTTAGATGTCGATAAAATCGGTTCTCAGTTTGAAAAACTGCTGAAAGAATCGGATCTCAAAGACATTGCGAATAGTGATTTATTGGGTAGTATAAACCGTCAAAGTTTCGTCGATTTGGTAGGCGATCGGACAAATTTCTCCAAAAAAGACATCAATCAAATTGCTGATAAACTCGAAACTACCTGGAAACAATTATCTGGCAAAGAAGCCGGACAAAAGGATGTCCCCAGTCAGCTTCGTGAACTGCTCAAGTCGGCAACACCAGAAGATCTAAATACTGATGAATTAGCTGGCAAAGTTCAGCAATTAGTCAAAGGAATCGATCTCAAAGATGGTAACGGCGGTAGTTTTACCAGTCAGGCTCTCCAATTTGGCTTGAGCGCACTGTTGAGTAAAGTGGTGCAAAATACCGATCTGTCCGATCTAGATGTCGAGAAAGTTTCTGGTCAAATTAACAAGCTTAAAGCATCTGTACTGGGCGGCTCCGAACAATCTGCATCAGCTAAATCTGACACCAAAACTAAACCATTTAGTGTGATTCGGGCAGATCTCGAAAACTATCTGATTTCCTCACCTGCGTGGGAATTGAATCAAGCAGCAGTCAAAAAAGAATTTAAAGATGTTGTCTACGATCCACAAGCAGATCCGGCTACCATTCGCAAAGAATTAGAGCAGATCGATCGCAATTACTTTGTCGAAACTCTATCCCTCCGCGAAGATCTCAAGCCAGAAAGTATCGAGAATCTCTCCAACTATCTGGAAGAAGTGCGATCGGAAGTAGTAAACTCGATCCAAACGGCTGAATCTGAAAGTCAATCGCCAGACATCAAAACAGCGGTAACAGAACTGCGAACTAAAGTCGAAACTTACTTGCGTGATACCAAGAAAGAAGAGCTAAATCCAGACGGCATTCAGCGCGATCTCAAAGCTTTATTTGACGATCCAAAAGCGGGAATAAGTGCTTTGAAAGAGCGGTTGGGACAATTCGTTGGCGAAGCCTCTCAGAATGAGACTCGCGATACCGTAGTCCAGCTATTGAGCCAACGTCAAGACTTAGATGAGGCTCAAGTTAACGACATCCTCGATCGAGTCGAGTCAGTCAGAACGAGTGTCCTTGAAGCACCTCGCCAAGTCACAGAGCAAGCCAAAGCACAGTATGAAAAAACGACTGCGGCACTGACTGAATATCTCCGCAAAACTAACCTGCAAGAACTCGATCCGGACGGGATTAAACAAGATCTCCAAACCTTGTTAGACGATCCCAAAGCAGGTGCTGGTGCGCTGCGAGACAGACTATCGCAAGTCGATCGTGAGACACTGGTTAAACTCCTTACCCAGCAGGGAAATCTCACCGAAGAACAGGTAAATGCCACAGTCGATCGAGTTCAATCTGCGATTAGTTCGTTGGCTAGCCTACCGGAGGTAATTGTCAAAGCACCCCGCCGTCTTGCCAATCGCGTTCAAAAACAGGCGGTAGACTTTGAAGCCAGCTTGGAGAAATATCTGCGGAATACCGACAAAGAAGAACTCAATCCTGACAGCATCAAACGTGACCTCCAACTGCTCTTACAGGATCCTCAAGCGGGGTTTAACAGCTTGGGCGATCGATTTGGTCATTTCGATCGATCGACCTTTATCGCCCTATTATCCCAGCGTGAGGATCTATCCGAGCAGGAAGCAAACGAGATTGCCGATCGGGTAGAATCGACTTACAAATCTCTCACCGAGCAGATTCAGAAAGTCCAACAAACCTTCCAATCCGCGATCGATAGTGTCTTTGGTAAAGTCCGCGACTATCTCAATTCCCTGGAGCGTCCCGAACTCAACTATGAGGGGATTCAAGCCGATTTCGCACGAGTGTTTGACGATCCGCAAGCGGGATTTGAAGCATTGGGAGAGCGACTGGGACAATTTGACAAAGAAACCCTGGTAGCTGTCTTGAGTTCCCGTGAGGACATCTCAGAGGCAGATGCCAACCGGATTATCGCCAAAATCGAGGATACCCGCAACACCGTGATGGAGCGGGGACAGCAGATTCAGCAAGAAGTCCAAAAACGGTTTAAAGCAGTCAAAAAACAAGCGCAACAGCAGGCGATCGAAGCCCAGAAAGTGGCTGCAAGTGCCGCGTGGTGGCTGTTTGGTACGGCGTTGACATCTTTGGTTGCTTCGGCAGTTGCGGGAATGATGGCAATCAATGGGGTAGGTGCTGTTTAAATCGACGGTTGTTCTTAAAATTCCACAAGTCCGTTTGAGATGATGCGGAGATCCATACCCCACCCAACCTCCCCTTTCCAAGGGGAGGAGCTGAGTTATCGTTAACAATAATCTTCAACTCGTTCGCAGTAGCAGAACATTTGCCCCAGCAGTAGCGTCTCTGTTCGCGAAGCGTCTCCCCCAACAGAAAGAGAATATATGATGACTTTCCCCTTGAAAAGTGGGACTCTTGTCCCCTCCCCTTAGAACTACCGTATATACACAAGTTGGCTAGACTTCATTTTCGCTGGGCTTACCCCCCAACCCCCCTTATAAAGCTACCGTGTATACACAAGTCTGCTGGACTTCGTTTCGAGATCTAGATCCCCCCTAGCCCCCCTTAAAAA
>JANXVE010000057.1 GCA_025351825.1 Chamaesiphon sp. 341R_metabat_111
CCATGAGGGTATGCTGGACTCGACTGTTCTGACTCATGTTAGAAGTACCTCTGTACAGATGATTTCGTTTCGGGACGATTTCGCAACGCGAACGGCTGGAGTTTTAGTCACTCCTTGGGCACCATCGCTCGCAACGTTCGCTCGATCTCCGGTGCGTTCTAAACGAAATAGATCTCGATTAATTTCATTATCATCAATCAAAAGAATCTTGGGCATTGTTGGTTCCTAAAAAGTTGATGAATAGACTTTCCTCTACCTCTATTAAGTCACGAGTGTGAACTTTCCGGTATACAGATTGTGCCGATCGCATACAATTTTGAGCTTGCCTGCCTGGATGAAGTCAGCCAAAATCGAACTTTCCACGAGTTTCTGTGCCTGACATTGAATATTGGCAATCATCTTAGAAATTGACTCTCCCAGAATTGGGGGTTGGTTTACCCCCCAACCCCCAATTCTGGAGGTGAGGGTAACAGGTGAGGGGGCTTTTTAAGCCAGATTCGGTATAACTGGGAGTAGCTCTCGATGACTCTTTCTAGCTGGATGAGTGGTAAGTAGACTATGGATTTCGTCGAGGAGTGGTTGGTTCCCAGTACCCTTTTGGTAAATCCGTTGAGTCTGTCCGCTTAACCACTGGCGTTCTGCGGCAGTCAAATCTTTGGCGGTGAGGACGATTACGGGTATCGATCGCCATTGAGGACGCTGGCGCAGTTGGCGGATAAACTCAAATCCATCCATTTCGGGCATCATCAGATCTAGTAAGATGACCCCAGGCTGCTGTGTCTGAAGGACTGCTAGTGCCTGAAGACCGTTCTGAGCTTCGAGGACATCCCATCCGGCTTTGGTCAGTTGACGGCAGATCATTTCCCGATTTCCAGGGTTATCTTCCACTACGAGGACAGATGTAGCAGATGGTTCTGTCTGGTATGGCTGCAAGATCGCCAACAGCCGATCGGAGTCGATCGGTTTGAGCAGATAGTCAACGGCACCTGGAGCACAGTGCTCGACGCGCTCGTCCTCGATCGAGATCATGACGACGGGAATGTTTGCCAGCTCTGGATCGGACTTGAGTTGAGTCAAGACTTCCCAACCATCCAAATCGGGCATCCTCACGTCTAGGAGGATAGCAGCCGGAGATGTAGCTCTAGCCAGCCGCAATCCTTCTTCCCCGCTTGCTGCCACGATCGCGTGGTATCCTTCTTTACTTAACAACCGTTGGAGCAAATCGCGGGCAGATGGATCGTCATCGATCGCTAGAATAGTACCAGCACCCACGACTGATAACCCCGTATTTATGTCTCGATCGCCATTGTGGCGGGTTTGTTCGGGTAGCGACTGGACTCGATCTGGCAGCCGAATCGTAAAGGTTGTGCCTATGCCTGCTGCACTTGTCACCTGAATATCACCCCCCATCAGTTGACAGAATTGCTGAGTAATCACCAAACCCAATCCCGTGCCCCCGTACTTGCGGGTAGTCGAGGCATCGGCTTGAGTGAAGGACTGAAATAACTTTGCCTGCTGCTCTGGAGTCATGCCGATTCCGGTATCGCTGACGCTAAAAGTCACCCAGCCTGCCGTCGATCGCGATACTGCCAATGTAACCGTGCCGTTTTCGGTAAACTTACTGGCATTACTAAGCAGGTTAAGTAGGCTCTGGCGGAGCTTCGTAACATCCGCCTGCATAGAGCCAATATCGCCCACACAGTCGAGGACTAATGTATTGTGGTTCTTCGTCATCATCGGACGCATGGTAGCCGCGACTTCTGATATTAAAGCGGGGATCTCGAAGGTTTCGAGGAACAGTTCGATTTTTCCCGCTTCAACTTTAGACAGATCGAGAATATTGTTAATCAACCCTAAAAGATGTTGCCCCGCACCGTGGATCTTCTGGATGTCGGGAATCAGGCTGGGCACGCCCAAATCGGTCATTTCTTCGATCGACATCTCGCTGTAGCCGATAATAGCGTTCAGCGGCGTGCGTAATTCGTGGCTCATATTAGCCAAAAATTGGCTCTTGGCTAAGTTGGTAGTTTCCGCTGCTAGTTTGGCTTTGGCTAGAGCTGCCTCGGCTTGTTTGCGTGCGTCGATGTCAGTGACGGTACTTTCGTAGTAGCGTAAATTACCATTAGCATCCCGCACGCACTGGATATTTTCGACAGTCCAGATCGTCGTGCCATCTGGGCGGTAAACTTCAGACTCAAAATTGGCTACCGCCCCTTGGACTTCTAGCAACCGGATCAATTCTTCCCGTCGATCTGGTAATACGAAAATTTGTCGATCGATATCCGTGACGGTTTTCATTAGAGCAGCGACTGACTCATAGCCATAGATCTTGGCTAGTCCGGGATTGGCACTGAGGAATCGACCGTCGGGTGAAGTTTGACAGATCCCCGTCACAGAATTTTCAAAGATACTCCGATACTTTTCTTCAGCTTGCTCGGTGGCGGCGGCATAGAGGCGGATTTTGAGCACGATCCAAGTCCCAATACCTACAAGCAGGAGGAGCGATAGCAAGTAAAACCAGAGTCGATAGTTGTTCGTCGTATCGATCGCGGCTTGGTAGCGCAGATTGTAAGCCAGAGCCAGATTTTCGCTGCGTTGATTCGTGGGCAACTCGTTGACACTCTTGACTAGATTGTCAACCCAATCGCGTTTGTCGAGAATGATTTGGGCGTGAGATAGTGCCATTTTGATTGCTGCCCCTTCAGGTGTGGGAGCTGCTTCTGCCACAATTTGGGGAATTTCGCGTTCGATTTTAGTCGCTAAAGGTTTATTAGTAGTGAGATTAAATAACAAAACGTCTCGCAACAAGCTATTCAACCGCTCTTTTTGAACGGGGGAGGTAGTGGTTTTGGCGACGAGATCGGCGATCGCGATCGGGAAGTAAGTTTGCGAGTTAATTAAAACGGCATTTTGCGATTGAAACTTCAAGATCGACTCTTCTTTTTGCTGCCAAAGTTGATGCTGCGTTTGCAATAGCCGATTGAGTTCGGCGCGGCTGTCCCCATCCACAAAACTCGGCTGCTGCTGGAGATCGGTTTGTAATTGTTGTACCTGAGCTAAATCTTTAGCGATGGGGTCGTAATTATTCAGAAGTCTATCTCGTGCCTGCAAGATATTCCGATCGATCCGGGCATCTAATGTTTGCATTTGCCGTAGGGCAGCCAAATATCGATTGTGACGCTCGTTATCGATCGAGAGCGACTTCATCCATAAGACTACTAATACCAACAGCACAACGGGCAGTAAATAGCCGCTGCGGGCTAAGAATATTTGGGCATATTTGTCGCGTTTCTGGCGATCGCCAGATTTCAGAGTGGTTAAGATTTTTTGGTATAAAACCGATTTCATAGAGGCTTACCTCGATACTCGCCAGTGAGGGTACGTAAAAACTGGGCGATCGATTCGATCTGTTTTGTGGGCAAAGTGCGACCGAGTTGATATTTGGTCATCTTGCCGACTGCCTCCTCCAAAGTCTGCGCCGATCCATCGTGAAAGTAAGGTGCCGTCACCGCCACATTTCGCAGGCTCGGCACCCTAAATACATGGCGATCTGCGGCATTTTGAGTAACATTGAAGCGGCCTAAATCTCCTGGGGTGAGGTTGCCGCGATCGGCTAAATAGTCGCCGATAATCCCAAAAGGTTGAAATATATTGCCGCCCACATTCACGCCTTGATGACAACTGACACAACCATTATCTTTAAACAGCCGATAACCCTCTTTTTCGGCTTGATTTAATGCCTGTTTATCGCCGAGCAAAAAGCGATCGAACCGCGAGTTGGGCGTATTGAGCGATAACTCATAAGCGACGAGTGCATCTTTAATATTGGTGGGAGTCACGCCATCTGGATAAATCCGATCGAATGAACGTGCATATTCCGGCACTTGTTGGAGCGAACGGACTGCTTCTGGCCATTGAACGCCCATGACTTGAGGATTGCTCATCAGCGCATCGAGATGACTGGAGAGATCGGTAAATTTTCCGTTCCAATTGAGCCGAGAGTTGAATCGTGCATTAAATACCGTCGGGGTATTCACCTCTGTCAAGGCTCCATTAATGCCGATCGAATGAGCGCGACGATCTGTGCCGCCCAAGCTAAAACTGTGACAACTCAGGCAAGATTTCTGATTATTTGTAGACAGCCGCACATCTTGAAATAATTTCTCACCCAAAGCAACCTTGGGTGGATCGACCTCGATCTGTTGCGGGATGGCTTGAATCGGCTCGTTGGTTTGAGCTATTTCGATCCATTGTGGCGTTGTCACCGTTGGCACGATCGTGGCAATATTTCGCCACAGCAGCAAGATTAGCACCGCGCCCAAAAATAAAGCAAGGAATCTAATCCAACGTTGACTTGGGCGATTGAAATTTAATAATTTCATGCTGTGTTGAACTTGAGCTTATTTGAGTCTTTTCATCAATTTAACTGCACTCCTAACTGAATTCGAGCCTGAGAAGTGACTGACTTGTGACTGACTTGTGACTGACTTGCGTTGGCGTTGGCGATAGCCTACCGTTAGGTAATCGCCTCTCCTTGGAGAATCGATGGCTGCGCTCCGAGCCTAACACTCGATCGACACTACACAGTGCTAAGTTGCTAATCTAGCCCTCTTCTACCTAAATGCGATCGAATTAAACAAAAATTCTCTCACAACTATCTGAAACTCTCGATCGCTGCTCAATTACTCAAATTAACCAATTGTCCTTCCTTGAGTCGATCGAGGTTACTAGTTACGACTCGATCGCCAGCCGACAAACCAGAGACAATTTCAACACGACCATTTTGAGTCGTGCCAGTGTTTACCTGCCGGAAGAGCGCGTGACGATCGCCGCCGACAACATATACTCCTGGTGTTCGATCGCGGCTAATTAAGGCAGTAGTCGGAATGTTCGTCTTTTGCAGCACAGCAGTCTCGATCGTCAATTTACCAAACATGCCAGAACGCAAACTGGTAGTTGGTGATAGAGCAATTTTGGCATTAAAGCTGCGGGAATTAGGATTGGCAGTCGGCATTACCCGCTCGACCTTACCCTGAATTGCCGCTGGAATGCCCTCAAAGCTAATCTTCACCAGACTACCTGGTGTAATTTGCGATTGGGCAGATGTGGGGAGATCGACGCTAAAATGTTGTCGAGAGGTATTTTCTACGGTGACGATCGATTGTCCGGTACTAGCAATCGCACCGACTTGAGTGAATGTTTGGGTGACGACACCATTAAAGGGGGCACTCACAATCCCCTCCTGTGAAGTGGCGATCTCGGTAGGTTTTGCGGCTGTAGTTGGTTTAGCCTGGGCTTGAGAGACAATCTTGGTGAATTTGGTTATTAGCGTGCGAGCTTGAGTCTGAGCTGCTTGCAAATATTTAACTCGATCGTTACTTTGGGCGATATCGGCTTGGGCTTGAACGATTTCCTCGGCACTCTTTTGGAGGCGCGATTTGAGGGTGGTGACTTGGGTATTTATCTCATATAAACTAGATTGCCCGATCGCACCTGCTCTCTGGAGCATCACCCGCCGTTGTTGAGTCGAACGGGCATTATTTAATTCGCTCTGGACAGATTGTTTTTGAGCAACAGCATCGCGATATTGGGCTTGAGCTTGTTGTTGTTGAAATTGCACTCGATCGAGTTGGGTGCTGATTTGATTCTCGCTGGCAACTGCCCGATCGAGCGCAGATTGAGCTACATTCACACTCGATACTGCTTGCGAGATCGACTCAGACGGCTGCTGCGATTGTTCGCTCGGCTTGCGGACAGCAATTTTTGCCAGTACTTGTCCGGCTTTGACGCGATCTCCGATCTTGACTGGAAGGCTAATAACCTGCCCTGCATAACGACTAATCGTAGTGACAGCATCGATCGGTTCGACTGTACCCGTTATTACTTGCGTCCTAACGATCGCCTGGGGGGGCACGACGAGGGTAGATACAGATAGCGGTGGTACGTTAGATGTGGTCGTATTTGGATTGGTAGCCTGACGATTCAAGTAAAACCACCCACCGCCTAGTCCAGCTAAACCGATCGTCGTTGCAGCTAGCCCATTTCTGAGCCACCGACGCGGAAATACAATCAGGGCGGTAGCTCGCTGAAATAATGCACTCGAACTATCCTGAAATCGATCTCTGTTGGATTCTGGTCTTGGTTCCATAATTTGGCATGAATTTATTATTTCGTGTCTGCTAATGTAAGTGGCACCTTTTTACACGGATCTCGGCTCGACTCCTACATCTCACACATCCATTTAACTCGGCTCCTGTCTGAGTTCGAGACCAAAAATGACTAACTTGTGACTGACTTGTGTAACCGAAGTTGCTACATACACTTGCAGCGGGTTCAATCGTTGGCATTCATTGGCGTAGCCGCTCAGAATGAAAATCGCGATCCAGCCAATTCGATCGAACCTTCCTTTTAAAATTGATAGCGGACTGTGGCATTGAGAGAATTGTCGCTAAAGTTATCTTTACCGACAATTGTTTCATAACCCAAATTAAGAAATAAACTGTTGGTAAATTCCGTTTGGAAGCCAGCACTCAAACGGATAAAATCTCGATCGCTCGCACCAATTTTCGTGCGAATCGGAATACCAGGCTGAGTCACGAGTTCGGTTACGACCTGCCGACCATTTTGAGCTAATTCATGCTCGAAGTTAGCCGCAAAGTAAGGTGAAATTGTCCCAAAAGAGGCCTTAAATGGATAAGATACCTGGGCACCAATATTAAAAATCAACGAGTCTAGATCCTGAGGATTGACTTTGAGATTTAAGATATCACCGTTTTGCTCGGTGTAGCCATCGACATTGACTTTGGCATAACGAATTCCCGCTGTTGGCCCAAATGATAAGCCATTATTGGAGCCGAGATCGTAGCCACTATTTATTCGCAATGATAATTGATTGCCATTGGGTTTGGCAGTGGCTGTAGTAAAACCTGGTATCTGAATATTGCGATCGATATTAAAGTTGTTCCAACCATAATTAATCAGGGCATCGGTGTAGAATTTGTCTTGGGTATAGTTGCCATAGACGGAGACAGAAGTGCTACCGACTGCAACCTTGCCGCGATTATCATTGAGCTGGTTATTTGTACTTGCAGAACTCACCGCGACACCGACCGCGAGATTTTGACTAACTGGATAATCAGCACCAACTGTCAAACCTTTGGTATCGACCTTGTAGCCTGTATTGGTAGTAGTGGTCGATCGATCGCCGAAATTCGTGTCACCATTGACAAATACAGCGACCTGTCCATTTGTGGGGCGCGCAGTAGTTCGCAGTGCGAGTAACCGACCGTTGATATCGCGGGTTTGACGGTTGGCATTGCCCAAAGCAGTTTCTGACTGAGCGGCAATCGATCTTCCCGCTGTAATAGTATCCAAAGCATAGGCAGAGATCAGTCTATGACCCGCAGCAGTAGGGTGAAGTGGATCCCAGAATAGGGTTGTATCGGGACTAGCGCAAACAGCCCCAGTGGTCGTATTCAAGCAAGGTTGAGTAACATTGGTAAAGCCAAATCGAGCGGGGTTGGTAGTGACGGCATTAAATAATGCTGCCAAATCAGTCGGCACGATCGACAAATTGGGATTCTGTTGAGACAGAGTTTGCAGAGCTGTCCTCAAACCACTATTGTGTGCTGCTGTTAATTGGGAAAGTCCGGCACTTAGAGCGGGGTTTGCCGAGCCAGCGGGACCCTTGCCTAAATCGGGAAGATTGGGGACGATTATTTGCTGCGCTCCAGCCGTCACCAATCTTTGAGTAGCCGTGGATAGATTGCCAACTACGGTGGCTGGATTGGTAATACCGCCGCCAAGATAGTCATTTGCACCCGCTTGAATGACAAATAACTGGTTGGGATTGACAGTGGGTGAGAGGAGTAAAAAGCCATCGATTTGAGTCTTCAAACCTGGAAGTGCGATATTGATGGTATTCCCCGTGCCGCTGGTGGCTCCACCTACGGCGAAGTTATTCGTCGCTCCGGCTGGTACCTTAAACTCGGTCGAAAAACCTTCGACCCAAACAGGACCATTAGAAAAACGTCCGTTAAAGTAAGGCGGACTGGGCGGAACTTGTCCCCCAGTGGCTTTGAAAGCGTTGCCATTATCTACTAGGCTATCACCAAAGATAGTTATCCCCTCGATACTTTGTGCTAAGACTGGCAGCGGTAACAAGCAGGACAAGAGCAAACCAAGTTTGAGGATAAAAAGACGTTTTAGCATAGTTGTTACTGATATTGCCTGGTATAAAAACTTACTCTGTGATTAGCTCGATCGTTTGGTATTGATGCAAAACGCAACATTAGGTCAGTGAATGAGAGTTAATCAAACTCTTAGTTTTGCGATTTATCTCTAATTTAATTAAACTCTACTAATAGCTGAGTTAGGTCCTGAGAATAACTGACTTGTGACTGACTTCCAACTGACTTCTAAGCTAAAAACTGGAGTTTAGACTAAAAAATGGTAACTACTCAGGGGGGTAATGAGAGAATGAGGGTTTCAAGCGATTTCACGACATTATTTGGGACTAATTAGCCATTTTTTGCCTCAACAATAGCTTAAACTCGTTGACTTCGTACCCCTCCTGAGTAGTTACAAAAAATGAGCATATCGAAAATACCTGTCATAAATAATTGAAGGCAAACCGATTTCAAACTCAATGGTAGCTTCAGTTCTCCTTTGACTGAAATGCTCTCTTTTTTAGTCTAAACTCCAGTAATCTAACTTTGTAAATCTACTGGTGAGGCGACCGTCTTGGGTGCCGAAAGCAACCGCTGTGCAGTGGCGTAGCCAATGCTTTGCACAAGCAGAATGATTTTTATACTCCCACATCTATTAAATCTTAGTAATGACTGAGAATGACTGACTTGTGCCCAAACACGATTAACTTATGCCTGCAAATAGCTGAGTTATATTTGATTTGGCTGGATCTGAATAAATGTTGGCTATATTTAGAGCAGATTGCTACGCGATACTGAATTAATCAGTGAAAGAAGTTCCAATGCCCAGATCCTTGAGAGTTCAACCAGATTGTATCGATAAAGTTAAATTGGCACTCCGCAGGAATGGCTTTCCCAGTCAACGTTTGTTGGCTAGGGATGTCGGATACGCGCTCGGCACTATCAGTAACTTCATGACTGGTAAACCCGTTGACTACGCTACTTTTGACGAACTCTGTCGGAAACTAGGGCTGAATTTGCAAGAAATTTCCACTTTCAATCTAGATTCAGCCCCAAGTCTAGCTAAATCTCCCGCAGGGACTGATGCCCTCGACTCCGGTGTAGCGATCGACACTTCACCCATCTACCCCAACGGTGCGGTACCGCTCGGTTCCCCCTTTTACTTAAAACGGGTGCCATTTGAAACAAAGATCGATCGCGAAATTCGGAAACCAGGAGCCTTAATCCGCATTAAAGCACCCAGGGAAATGGGTAAAACATCACTACTGTTAAGGACGCTTGATGCTGCCAAACGTTTGGGCTACCACACCATCCACCTGAATCTCGAACAAGTCGATGAAGCAATTTTGAGCGATTTGAATCAATTTCTACGCTGGATCTGCGCGAATGCTGCTCGTCAACTGCATTTAGAACCGAGATTAAATGAGTATTGGGATGAAGATCTTGGCAGCAAAATTAGCTGCACTTCTTACTTCCAAGACTATCTCCTCCAGCAAATTTCCAAGCCCCTAGTCTTGGCACTAGATGAGGTAAATCAGGTATTCGAGCAACCCCAAGTAGCTAGAGACTTTTTATCGCTGCTGCGCTCTTGGTACGAAGAAGCCAAAACCCTCCCACTCTGGCAAAAACTCCGGACGATCGTAGTACATTCGACCGAAATCTATGTCCCCCTTCAGCTCAATCAATCTCCGTTTAACGTCGGGTTGCCAATTCAGTTACATAGTTTCTCCGAGCCAGAAGTGCTGGAATTGGCTCGACGTTATGGACTCGATTGGGATGGGGCGCAAGAAGCTAGGCAACTAATTGAGATGGTAGGCGGACATCCCGCCCTAATTAATATTGCTCTCTATCATCTAAGTCGCGAACAGCTTTCGCTGGAGCAACTACGAGAAACTTCCCCCACAGCTACCGGAATTTATAGCCATCATTTACAGCGTCATTGGGCAATTTTGGAAAAACAGCCCGAATTAGCAGGTGCGCTGAATGCCGTCCTCAGTGCCACAGTACCGATCGAACTCGCACCAATTTTGGCTTATAAGTTAAGTAGCTTGGGCTTAATCGAACGATTGGGAGATAAAGTAATCCCCGGCTGTGAGTTGTACCAACGGGCTTTTAGAACGCACATTCCGCTAGTTTGACCACCCTTGGGGGTGCGCTTGCGCGTTCGGCTAAAAAATAATAAGATCGATAACCCTGTCATATCAACCTTTCGAGCGATTTAGCCTCTTTTTGGCGAAGCTTGCGCGCCGTCTTCGGCGGTCGAGAGCATATTCTCAATAGTCTTGGCTTGTTGAGAATGGAATCGTTACGATCCAATGGCTTCGTTTTAATTATTTTTCGATCGCTCAGACTAGCGGAATGTGGGTTTCAAAATATGGCTTATGAGGTGGCGATGCGCGAGCAAAATCTCAATGATGCTGTAGCACAGCGCATTCAGGAACTCTCGCAGACACTCGGCATTCTCAGGGCGACTTAAGCGGAATTACTATTTGAAAACGAGCTACTCCGCAGTATTAGAGAACCCATGACCTTTGACTATCAAGTCGGTGGAAGCTTGCCAGTGGATGCGCCGACTTATGTAGTGCGTGCTGCCGATCGATATCTCTATAAAGCACTCAAAAGTGGCGAGTTTTGTTATGTACTAAATCCCCGTCAGATGGGCAAATCCAGCCTGATGGTAAGGATGATAAATCATCTCCAGCATGAAGGTGTTATTTGTGCGCCGATCGATATGACGCGAATTGGCAGTGAAAATATCACCGCCGACCAATGGTATAAAGGGATTGCCTTCGAGCTAAGGCGACGTTTCGATCTGCGCGATCGGGTCAATCTTAAAACTTGGTGGCAAGAACGCGCCGATCTGTTGCCAGTCCAGCAGTTGAGTGAATTTATCGAATCGATCGTGTTAATGAAAGTCGGCACCCCCGAAACCCAAATCGTCATTTTCATCGACGAAATCGATAGTATCTTGGGCTTGAATTTCCCAGTCAATGACTTCTTTGCCCTGATTCGTTCTTGTTACAATCAACGCACGATCGATCCCGCATATCAACGGCTAACTTTCGCGTTATTTGGTGTAGCTGCTCCTTCAGATCTAATTACTAACATCCAGATTACCCCTTTTAATATCGGACGATCTATTCAACTAGAGGGCTTTAAAGAACATGAAGCCCAGCCGTTACTCCAAGGATTGACACAGACATTCAACAATCCCCAAATTTTACTCAAAGAAGTTATCGCGTGGACGAATGGACAGCCATTCCTCACCCAAAAGCTGTGCAATTCGATCCGCCATGCTCGCATGTCTATTCCCCTCAACGGTGAAGCCGCCTGGATCGAGCAGCTAGTTCAGACCCAAATCATCGATAATTGGGAATTTCACGATGAGCCAGAACATCTCAGAACTATTCGCGATCGACTCCTCAAAAGTAAACAATCGATCGGCTTACTCACACTCTACCAGCAAATCTTAGAGCGGCAAGCAGCAAATGTTAAATAGTCCGATCGAACGGGAATTACTTTTGTCAGGGCTGATAGTTAAAAAACAAGGATCTCTAAGCGTCAATAACCGAATCTATGCCTCGATCTTCGATCGACGTTGGCTCGCTCGGTCTCTGTGGGGATAAAAACAAGTCAGGCACAAGTCAGTAATTCTCAGGCTCGAACTCAGTCACTACTAGCATATTGTACATACGTAGATAGGCTTTAAGTAATAGCTCAATTCTTCTGCGATCTGGCGAGTAGCAGCATAGTTCGTCGCACAGCATGATTTTATACCTCTCTTCGGATTTTCAAATACCCTCTTAGCAATGGTTACAACCGATCGCTAGGAACCCTACTTATAGATCATTGTGGCGATGGCATCCCTAAATGTAGAGTCACTAAAACGATCCCAGAATAGTCTTCTAAAACTGTAAAATCTAATCAACAATGACTTATAAAGATACATCTCATTCAAATAATTCCTCAGTTTCGATCGCTAGCAGCTCGAATCTAAAAAATTCATTTAGCTACAAAGCAACTCGATCGATGGCATCCGCTCTAGATGCGACTCAGATGTTGATGGCAGAAGGTTATATCAATGGTTTTGAGATCCCAGATTCGGTCTTTAAATTGATGATGCACGCATCAATGCCGCTCTTGTTCAAACATGCACCTGGTTTATTGGCTCCCTATGAATGGGTGTTAGAGGAATCAGACAGGTTAGCTGACTCGGCGCGAGAACTGATGCAGGTGCAGTACGATCTACCCCAAGCTATGCTCAATCCCATGTTAGGAGATTGGCCGATTATTTATCCCAAATACAGTATGGGATTGTGGGAAAATGGCGCGACAGATTTACAAGCATCACAGATTGCCATGCTCGATCGGGTTATCGAACAACTAGAAATCGTCGATGGCGACCATATTTTGGATTTTGGCTGCGGTTGGGGCTGTGTAGCCAATTATATTATGTCTAAGTTTACAAATGTGCGATTTACCGGACTGAATTTGAGTCATGAACAGTGCGAGTATATGCGTCACAAAATGCAAGATTCTCACAGCTATCTGAGTGGCGGCAGATTCACACTGCTTGAAGGCGATCTTAATGAGGTGGAGTTTACCGAAAAGTTTGACAAAATTCTCTCGATCGGTGTATTTTGTCACATTGGAAATTTGACTGATGTTTTACAAAAACTCTCATCTCTACTTAAAAGTGGTGGGAAGGTTTTCGTTCATCTGATTACTGCACGGATTCCCAATCCGATGTCATCCGGCTTTACACACAAATACATTTTTCCCCACGGTCGTTATTGGCACTATGATGCAATTCCCAATTGTAACCGCGATCTCAAAACGGTCGATCGCTGGTATGTAAATGGGATGAATTACCATAAAACATTTGCCGCATGGTTGCAGCGATTTGATGATAATCAGGCAAGTGTCAAATTGCTAGATTATGGCATGGACTATGCTAAGTTTCGCCGCATCTGGCGGTTTTATTTACTGTTGATGGGCACAGCTTTTGCAACTTGTGATGGTGAATACAATGGTAATGGTCAATATCTCTTGACTCATCGTTAATTGAGATGATCTGCACGCGAATCCTTGAAAATACCATAAGTAAAATATGACTATTACAGAAGATAACTTCAAAGTTCGTCCTATGACAAAAGACGATCTGAAAATTGCCTTGAGCTGGGCAGCTTCCGAGGGTTGGAATCCGGGTGTTGATGACGTTAACAATTTTTATGCTGCCGATCCAGGTGGTTTTTTAATTGGAGAATTAAATGGCGATCCGATTAGTTGTATTTCGGCAGTACGACATAGCAATGAATTCAACTTTATTGGTATTTATATTGTTAAACCCGAACAGCGAAACAAGGGGTTTGGTTTGAAAACATGGTATGAAGCCTTGAAATTAATTGCCGATCGACCTGCTGCTTTAGATGCTGTTTTGGCACAGGTTGGTAACTATCAAAGATTTGGTTTTAAACCCGCTCATTCTCATCTTCGTTATCAAGGTATAGTTAATGGAGAAATCTCATCTGAGGTGAGGAATTTACAAACTATCGAGTTTGAGCAACTTTGTCGTTTCGATCGGCGATATTTTCCTAGCGATCGTCATCGTTTTCTGGAGACATGGATTAATCAACCGCATGGTCAAGGCTACGCGATCGTTCACGATGATAATTTGGTGGGTTATGGAGCGATTAGAAAAGCGATAGATGGCTTTAAAATTGCACCTCTATTTGCGGAAAGTTCAGATATCGCGGAAAAGTTATTCTTGGCGTTAGCGACTTATGCTCAAGGAAGTCCTATTTATGTGGACGTTCCAAATATTAACGCATCCGCTATGCAGTTATTTGAAAAATATCAAATGAACTCTATTTTTGAATGTGTAAGAATGTACACAGGAGAGTTGCCCGATATTAATTGGCATCATATTTTTGGAGTTACTACCTTGGAATTAGGTTAAAATTCTGTAACGGAATATGTAAATAAGCGATAAAAAAGACTCTAGATTGAAACAAGAACATGAAACTAATCCCCCGCTGCTCTACACATCCATTTCTACAATTATTTCAATGGACTCTCAACCCAGTCGAATATTTACATCAATGCGATCGAGAATGTGGTGATACTTTTACGGTGAGTCAGCCTAGTTATGTTAATAACATCACATTTACTAGCAATCCCCAAATCATTCAACAGATCTTGACCAACGACACCAAAAAATTATCGGCACCTGGAGCGAAAAACCAAGTTCTGAAGCCCTTTCTTGGCGATCGCGGGGTAATTTTATTAGATGGAGCGGAGCATCGACAACGCCGACAATTATTGATGCCTCAATTTCATGGCGATAGAGTTCAATCTTATACTGATGAGATCCAGGGCATCGTTCGCGATTTAATTAAAGGATGGCAAGTAGGCGATTCGCTGAATATTAGAGCGGAGATGCAAAAGATCGCCCTTTCAGTTATTTTAAGAACCATCTTTGGTGTGAATGAAGGCAAAAAGTACGACTTAATTGAAGCTACATTATCTAAAATGCTGAAATTAGTTGAATCGCCAGTTACTTCTGGCTTTTTACTCATTCCCTGGCTACAAAAAGACTTAGGTACCTGGAGTCCTTGGGGACGATTTGTTCGAGATCGAGCCGCATTGGATGTGCTAATATATGCAGAAATTGCCGAGCGTCGTCAGAGTCCCGATCGAGACAGAACTGATATTTTAAGTGTGTTGATTAGCTCCAAAGATGCTGATGGTAACGGCATGAGCGATTTAGAGTTGCGTGATGAATTATTGACACTATTATTTGCCGGACATGAAACTAGTGCAACGGCGATCGCTTGGGCAATTTACTGGATTAGTTACCTACCCGAAGTCAAGGAAAAACTACTCCAAGAAATTGCGACATTAGGTACAGAGCGCGATCCGAGCGCGATTATCAAATTACCTTATCTCAACGCTGTATATTCAGAGACTTTGCGAATTTATCCAGTCGGAATGCTCACATTTGCACGCACAGTCGAGGAACCAATCTCGATCCAAGGCTACGAACTCGAACCAGGTCAAACCCTAGTCGGTTGTATTTATCTCACCCATCATCGTGAAGACCTCTATCCCGAACCTCATTTATTTAAACCCGAACGTTTCTTGGAAAATCAATTTTCACCCTATGAATATTTGCCCTTTGGTGGTGGCGTTCGTCGTTGTGTAGGAGCGGCTCTAGCACAACTAGAAATCAAGCTAGCATTGGTAGAAATTATTACTAGCTGTCACTTGAAATTAACTTGTGAGTTACCCGTGATTCCGACTCGTCGGGGTATAACATTAGGGCCAAAAGGTGATATCACTGTTCGGGTAGAAAGTAACACCAAAAATCAGGATACGAAAGGAGTTACCATCTGATGTCCATCGTTAAAATTAACGACAAATACCCATTTGAGTTTGAAACTGTCCGAGTTAATGAATGGGGTCAGATTGCCTGTCGCAAGCGGGGTCGAGCATTTGCTTTTCGCGAACCCTTAGCAGTGGAGGTTGGGTTAGAAATGGTAGAGATACCTGGCGGTAAATTTATGATGGGTTCGCCAGAATCAGAACACGAGCACTCTACAGATGAAAGTCCTCAACATCAAGTAACCATCCAACCATTCTATATCGGGAAATATCCAGTTACCCAAGCCCAATGGAATGCAATCTCAAATGCCTCACCAGTAAAGCGAGAACTAGATCTGGACGAACCTGGATCTGAACGTTACTATACACCCCTTGAAGATCCGGATTGGAATAAAGTGGTCAATCTACCGATAACAGGTGTGTATTGGGATGAAGCACACGAATTTTGTCACCGATTATCGCGAGATACCGGACGAAAGTACCGACTACCAACCGAGGCAGAATGGGAATATGCTTGTCGGGCGGGAACCCAAACCCCGTTCTATTTCGGGCCGACCATTACGCCCGATCTAGCCAATTATCGTGGTACTGATGCTGGCAAAGTAGATGATAAATGCTTCTGTTCGGGTGCTGACGATCGCGGAGCCAAAGGTATTTACCGTGATGACATCACCCCAGTCGATACATTTTCACCGAATGCATTTGGCTTGTACGATCTGCATGGGAATGTGGCGGAATGGTGTTTGGATGCTTGGCATGGTGATTATCGAGGCGCACCTACTGACGGCAGTGCTTGGATCGCTGATGGCGATGATGATATGGTGACACGGGGCGGTTCTTTCCGTAGCTCTCCAGCTCAGTGCCGTTCGGCGAGTCGCCAGCTCCACACCTCAAAAAGATACGGTCGCGTTGCGATCGGTCTTCGGGTGGTTTGTGAGCTGCCTAGAACTTCGTAACCGTTATCGACACAACGCACTGAGACTCAAACAATCGATCGCTCAATCTGGTGGTGTCAGTAGGGTAGCTGATATTATTGAATCAGCAATCTCAACTAGACAGCCAGTTAATCAAACATGACTAAGCAAACAATTCAAGTAGGTCAATATACGGCTGCGTACACAAGTGTGGGGAAAGGTATTCCAGTAATCTTACTGCACGGTTTTTTTGGAGATGCCTGGACACTAGATCCGATCGCCAGAGGACTAGCTCAAAATTATTGCTGTATCAGTTTAGAATTATTAGGGTTTGGTGATTCTTCCAAACCAGATATTCGTTATTTAATTGACGATCATGTTGACTTTGTATATAAATTTATAGTTGCTAAACAAATATCAGAATTTTATCTCGTTGGTTATTCCTATGGTGCTTGGGTGGCGGCTGCTTATGCGGCAACAATTGACGATCGACAGATCTCTACACCTCAGTTAAAGAGTATGGCTCTGGTAGCTCCAGCCGGGATTAGAGATGATACTTTTGTGGGTAGATATAATTTTATGAAGCCACTATTGTGGCAAACTCCACTGGTAGATTTAGTGCTAAAGGCAATCGAGCCAATTGCTAAACTATTAAAATATGAATACTTTGATACGGTTAAAATGGCTCGAACGGCGATATCGACCCAACCAGCCGCTAGATCATTTTTGATCGATAGATTAGAACCCGAAGATGCCATCGATACCGTCGAAAATGAGATCGATCGAATCACAATTCCCACATTAGTAATTGCAGGTGAAATAGACGGTACGATCCCGCTGTGGCATTCCCAAACCTATGCCGAAAAAATTCCTCAAGCTAGCCTTGTAATCATTCCTGGAGGCGATCACGATATGGTTCAAACACATGCCGATGAAGTCACCCGCTCTATTCTTGACTACTGGAACAAATAACCGAGTCTATGCCTTTGTCACTTTAATTGTGCCCAGCCACTTAGGATGCTTTAGTAATAGCTAATAGAAAATAGGTTGTACTATTTCTCAATAAACTATGGAAAGATTTTCCTCCCAGCAAAAAAACCGTTTCATAGGCGAGTTTTGAGTAATTTAGTATCCTTCATCTCTGAGTAAAGAACCCACCATAAAGGAAGATAGACAAATGATCGAACAAAACGTCAAATCGGGAGGGTCGTTTTGTCCAATCCTGATTAAAGTGGGAATTGGTGCTGGCATCATTGGCAGTGTTGCTATTACTGCGATCGCTACGTTTGTGCTGAGTCCTCCGGCTGTCAATCTGCTCCCAGTTCCAGCAAATTCGATCGCCCTGAAGTCTAAAATAGGTCAACAACTCCTAGCTCAGAGTACGATTAAAGCGGATTACGCAAGTCTATCTCAAAATTTCCAAACTCAAAAACTCCCTGCTTATTGTGGAGTTGCTAGCAGTGTAATGGTTCTCAATGCTTTGAAAAGAACCGCTCCACCTCTAAATCAAGATACCTTCTTTACATCTGAAGCTCAGAAAATTCGCACTTCTTTAGAAGTTGCCTTTATGGGGATGTCACTCGCTCAATTAGCGGCACTGCTGAAGAGTCATCAGGTCAAAGTTGAGACTCACTATGCTGCCGATACGACGATCGAGCAATTTCGGACTCAAATCAAACAGAATTTAGCCCGCGAACGCGATTTTGTAATTGTTAATTACGATCGCGCTGGTTTGGGTCAGGTAACAGGAGGGCATATCTCACCGCTGTCTGCCTACCACGAACAAAGCGACCGAGTGCTAGTTGAAGACGTTTCCAGTTATAAATACCCTCCAGTTTGGGTATTGATGTCAGAGCTATGGAACGCTGTCAACACGAAAGATAATAGCACCGGGCGGACGCGCGGTTATGTATTAGTCAGTCAGTAAGCAGACTGTATTCCACAGCACAATCGCCGCAGTGACTAAATTCAAGCCACGCAGGTGAAATAGACGGTACGATCCCGCTGTGGCATTCCCAAACCTATGAAAAAATTCCTCAAGCTAGCCTTGTAGTCATTCCTAGATCCGATCGCGACTTGATTCAAACACATGTCGATGAAGTCACACGCTCTATTTTTGACTACTGGAACCAATAACCGAATCTATGCCTCGATCGAAGATCGACGTTGGCTCGATCGGTATCTGTAGGGATAAAAACAAGTAAGACACAAGTCGGTAATTCTCAGGCTCGAACTCAGTCACCATTGTCGTATCGTAATACATAGGGGCTTTGAGTGATAGCTCAATAAATTAAGTAAATTCAAACTAAAATCGTGGCAAGTACTCCTAACGTTATCAATGGTACGAGCGGTAACGACATTATCACAACTACCGATCGAGATGATATGTCAAGGCTCTCGGTGGCAATGACATTATTATCGGCAGCAAGGGCAACGATATCATCGATGGCGGTGATGGAATAGATACAATTAACTATTCCGCATTGGGTGGTCCCATCCGACTAGGTGCTGGGGGCAAAGTGTCCAAAGGCAAAGACGGCGCATTCGGTACCGATCGGGTCATTTGCCGGATCTACCGAAGTCGATACCCTAACTGGTGGTGCTGGTAACAATATTTTTGTACTAAGTAGTGGCGATACCCTGTTCTACAGCGGTAATGGGAATGCTGATTTTGCCAAAATTACCGAAATCGGTAATGGTGCCGACCAAATTTTCTCAGCCAATGGCAACTATGCTAATAATGATGACATCACCAAACTATTTGCCATCAAAGCTGATGGATCTCTCGATCTGATTGCCAAAATTGCCTATGCACAAGGTAGTAGCTCCATCAGTCAACGGCAATCTTCAGCCGTTGCGCTCAGTGATGCTATCGTCAACCCCTTGTTGACGAATACTACATTTAGTCTGTCGCAACGTCTAACGTGGATCTGCGTAATATCGAGCGCGGATTCGATCGCAGTATGCCCCGATGTTAGCTAATTGTTGAGCTTTCTTTCTCAGCGGTGAATCAAACGGTGCCCAGAGAATATTTGCCAAAATCCCATAAGCAGCCGCATCCAGTGATGTCGGTTCATTGCCGAAGAAGAATGACTTATCAGCCAGAAAATCCGACAAAGCCGTTATATCAGCGACACCGATGGCATAAATTTCGTCACTACTATGTTTGCCCATGCCATGTGCTTGGAGTTGCTTCTGCGTATCTTTGTGAGCAATTCCAGGCACGATCGATTTGAGGATTGGCGGTAGCTCACTAAAAAGTGCCACCTTTGTTTTCTCCCAATTCTCCGGCTCCATCCAGCGATTGTGAACCATTGCCCAGTAAAGATTATCTTCAATTAAACGACACATCGCTAGAGAAATGGCTCGATCGACTGGAGTAAGATCGGCATCCAGAGCATCTCCATAAGTCTGCTTGAGATAATCAATGACGAAACCAGAATCTCCGATTTTCTTGTCACCATCGACGATGTATGGCATTTTCCCTTTGGGTGTCTTGCCCATATCCATACCATACACCGACTCATACGGAATTTTTGCCATCAGCAGGTAAGTTTCTAATTTGAGGCAAAAACTACTGGCATTAGGTAGTTCAAAAGCAGGCGGGAACTGATAAAGCTTAATCATAATGTGAGTTTTTCTGGCGGAAAGGCTCCGCCAACGGGATAAGGAAAAAGCAGAAAAGGGGCAAAACAGATAGGTTGGAAGTACCAACTAATCAACTAACCTGGATTGTCTTATTCATAGTGTAGAATAACTGTGATGTTGCTGCTCGTTTTCCCATCCCTATTTTTTGGTTTTTCAAGACTGCTATAAGTCAGTCATTCTATAACTTTAAGTCAGTCATTTTCAGGTCTTAAATCAGTCATCAGTGTGTTTTAATACACGAGTTAGGGTCGAATGATTCGCTTCACAATCCAGATCGAGATTGCCGAATAGGAAAGAACATGACTAAAACAGCAAATAAGTTTGATTCTCTCGATCGAATCGCAGTTGTAGAAGATATCGCTCGAGAAACTGTTGCCAGCTATAGCGGTGGTAATGGAGGGATTAACGATGGCAATCACGATCCAGACTGAATATGTTCAGTATAAATTGGTAGATATACGATAGTAGTAAAGCACTTTATCAAACAAATCGCTTTTATAATATTAAAATCATGTTCAAACGTCGCTCATTTCTTGCATATTTCAGTATTGCTTCGATCGCTAGTATTTTTACAGCAATTATTAAATTCTTTAATTTGCCAAAGGCAACAGCAAAAATAACTGATGATGACGTTTTAAGTATCGATGATAAAAATAGCACCAAAGCGATCGCGCAGAAAAAGCCTGAAGGTTTTACAGTTATCGGTTCGGTGAGTGATTTAGATAAAAATGGTTATTTGCAAACTAAAGAAGTTGCACTCGTCCGCAATCCCGCTAATCCCAAACAATTGATTGCGGTCAATCCTAAATGTACGCATCAAGGCTGCGATGTCAAATGGGCGGCTGGGGAGAAGAAATATGCTTGTCCCTGTCATGGTGCGAGTTTTGATGCAAATGGAGCGGTATTAAATGGTCCAGCAACCAAACCCCTCACCGCCTACTCCGCTAAAATTGTCGGTACTCAAGTTTTGGCTAAAATTTCAACTCCACCAACCAAATCCGATCGAAGCAATCCTTCAGAACGGAGTAGTAATAAGTCTTCGTAGGGGTAAAGACGAGATCCGCGCAAAAGTTATCACCACTGTAAAGTTTTGTAAATTAAGTCTAAATTGAGGCTGACCAAACATTATCTAATTTTATGACACCTTCATTATCTAACCGTAAACGATGGCTAGACCCCATGAGGTTTGGTACAAATATCGCTTTTGTACTGCTTGCCACATTATTTGTGGCGTTAGCTAGCTGGCTAATGCACTCTGGGATAATTTCATCACTTACAGAAACAACACTATCTCAACGCTATTCTCCGTGGAACACTTTTTTGCCGTTGAAATTGTGGATGCAGCTCGCCCTTGTGTTGACAATCGTGTTGCCTATCTGTGCCCTATTCTTACAGTGGCGCATACTTACAGTTCGCCGCATGATGGCGTTGTATTTTCTGATACTGCTAGTACAGATCGTAACTGAAAAGGTAGTTAATAGTCTAGGGTTATCGGGAATGCAGTACTTAATCGGATTTACCTATACAAGCTACCGAATCTGGCAGCTATGGTGTTACAGACAATCCTTTTACCAGCAAGAGAACCATAATAAAATGAGGCAATATCTTATGTCAGCCATTTTGGTGGGTGGCATCATATTTTGGTCGTTCAACTGGTTGTTTTTAGCCATTAATTTAGTAACACGCACACTTTAACAGCATCGAGGTGCAAAATATAAGGATCTGTAGCACCGCGAGACGATCGCAATTTCAAGCGCAACAGTCGATCGAGGTGGTGATTTTAGCATTGGTACGGTTAATCGGGGTGGGGTTGCTAGTTTTCCCACCCCGATTTTTTAGTTTTTTAGAACTGCCATAAGTCAGTCACTCTACAACTTTAAGTCAGTCATTCTCAGGTCTTAACTCAGTCATCAGTAAGCTTCAATAGATACATCGGAGTCAAATAATTCGCTCCACAATCCATGTCAAGATTGCCAAATAGGAAAAAATATGACTAAAACAGCAAATAAGCTTAACTCTCTCGATCGAATCGCATTTGTCGAAGATATCGACCAAGAAGCTGCTGCTAGCTACAGCGGTGGTATTGGATGGATTAACGATGGCAATCACGACCCAGACGTAATTCTATATGAGAATGTAAGTTTTGGAGGTGCTAAGATCGGGGTCAATGCGGCGATAAACGATGGTGTCGCTGCTGTCGGTTCATTTAACGATAAAGCTTCATCTATAATGATCTTTAAAGGTACATGGACGTTCTTTGAAAATATTTATGGTGGCGGGCGATCTATAACTTTGGGACCAGGGTTATACGATCTTTCTCCTACGTATGGTGGTTATGGTGGTGCAGGCGGCTTCTTTACTGAGTTTAAAATTCTTGACCATAGCTGGAATGATACGATTAGCTCCGCTCGACGTGTAGGGTAATTTCTTCGGTGTTAGCGATTTAATGTATGAAACTGCAAACAATATTGTTTGCAGTTTCAGAAAACGCTGACGATCGAAAGCATCCTTCGGATACGCTACGTGTTGGCATATCCTCGCCTCTGGCGTTGTGTACCTAATGCTGCAAAGTACGAGGAGCTGTAGCACCATGAGCCGATCGCAACTTCAAGCGCAACAGTCGATCGAGGTGGTAATCTCAGCATCGGTACGATCGATCGGGGTGGGGTTGCTAGTTTTCCCATCCCGATTTTTTGATTTTTTAAGGCTGCTATAAGTCAGTCATTCCATAACTTTAAGTCAGTCATTCTCAGGTCTTAACTCAGTCATCAGTATGTTCTAATTGATACTTGAGGATCGAATTATTCGCTCCTCAATCCAGATCGAGATTGCCGAATAGGAAAGAATATGACTAAAACAGCAAATAAGTTTAACTCTCTTGCTCAAATCGCATTTGTGGAAGATATCGACCAAGAAGCTGCTGCTAGCTACAGCGGTGGTATTGGATGGATTAACGATGGCAATCACGACCCAGACGTAGTTCTACATGAGAATGCACAGTTTGGAGGTGCTCAGATCGGGATCAATGCGGCGGTAAACGATGGTGTCGCTGCTGTCGGTTCATTTAACGATAAAACTTCATCCATAGAAATCCGTAAAGGTACATGGAGGTTCTTTGAAAATATTTATGGTGGCGGGCGATCTATAACTTTGGGACCAGGATTTTACGATCTTTCTCCTACGTATGGTGGTGCAGGCAGCGGCTGGGCTGGTTTTGGAGTTCTTGACATTAGCTGGAATGATACGATTAGCTCCGCTCGACGTGTAGGGTAATTTCTTCGGTGTTGGTGATTTAATGTATGAAACTGCAAACAATATTGTTTGCAGTTTCAGAAAACGCTGACGATCGAAAGCATCCTTCGGATACGCTACGTGTTGGCGTATCCTCGCCTCTGGCGTTGTGTGCCTAATGCTGCAAAGTACAAGGAGCTGTAGCACCATGAGATGATCGCAATTTCAAGCGCAACAGTCGATCGAGCTGGTAATTTTAGCAT
>JANXVE010000044.1 GCA_025351825.1 Chamaesiphon sp. 341R_metabat_111
ATACACTACAGGGTTAGAACATAACGGATCTCGATCGATGAATAAAGTACTTAGTATCTTAATACTAAGCAAGATATTATTTATTGTCCTGAACTAGCTTTGATGTAGTTGAATACAGTTATAGCTTGCTTGGGGCCTTTATTTATCCAGATCGATACTGTGTCATTCATAGTCACTACGAAGTTGTGGGGAATATTGCGAGCAAGTTGCCATCAAGCATACTTATGGAAAAAGTGAAATGAACCTACCTGTCGTAGTCAGAAAAGAAGTGTGGATATATCTCCAATCTCAGAATTCGGATTTTACAAAAGAAGTTCGGCAATCTATTGACAAAATTCAGAAAGGACAATTTGACTTTGGCTTGAGAGTAAAAAAGCTGAAGGGAGTTAGCTTGCGAGTGTGGGAAGCACGGATAAATAAAGCTAGTCGATTACTTTTTACTTATAGACAATCTCATGATACTAATGCTGTATTCAAGAAAGTAATAGCAGTAGAAGCAGTATGTAAAGAGCATGATGACGTAAGCAGTCAAGCTAGAAATATAGATAGAAACTGGTATGAAGTAGAAGAATTAGAAACACTGGGAAGTTTAGACATAGAATATGGATTACTTAGTATTGATGAACAGGAAAAAATCTATTCATGCGAAATAGAAGAGCTAGAAGTTAGGGCAGAATTAACAGATGAACTACTAGCTAATATTCAGTGGTTAATACTAGAACCAGAGATTATTGAATCAGAGCAAGAATGGCAAAAAGCCATAGAAAGTGGTGCAGATCTACGACTGAGACTGACTCCAGACGAAAGTAATGTAATTAATACTAATGGCAACATCTTACTTTCTGGTAATGCAGGCACTGGAAAAACAACGGTTGGTTTATATCGACTAGCTAAAGTTTTGCAGGCAAACAACAATGCTAAGTGCCTTTACGTGGCTTACAATCCAATCTTAGTACAGGAATCTAAAGAACAATTCAAAAAGTTGTCTGGTAATGACATACAATGTTTCCCAGGGTTGGAATTCTTGACAATCAGAGACTTATGTTCGCAAGTTCTAAAAGATTTAGGAAAAAACTTCGATCGCCAGATAGTTGATTATTCATATTTTTATCAGCATTACAGCCAGCAGACACAATCCAAAAAATACCCGCCATCTTTAGTGTGGAATGAAATTAGAAGTATTATCAAAGGAGCGAAATTAACCGATCCACATAATTCCCATCTATTGTCACTATCAGAATACGAAGATTTAGGTGGAAAAAGATCTGAAATAATTCAGAAAAGCGATCGTCCTGAAATTTACAAACTAGCAGAATGGTATCAAAATTATATAAATAGTAAAAAGTTAGCTGATGAGGTCGATCTTGCTCAGACAACTTTACAAATAATTAACGAGCAGACATACCACCCATATACATCGATTGTGTGTGACGAAATTCAGGATTTAGTAGAAATCCAATTGGAGATTCTAATTAGATTATTAGCTAAAAACGGAGAGTTTTTGTGTGCTGGTGATATTAATCAAATGATTAGTCCTAGCGGATTCAGATGGGGCGACTTGACAACAAGACTCTACTCCCTTCCCGCCAGAAGATCATAGAATGAGGTTGTAGATATGTTGGATCGTATTTAAAATTTGAATTGGAGTCTGCAATTGTTGAGTTTCAAAAAAGGTGAGAAGTCGTTTTTCAACCTGTTCAATACTTGTACCACTTGGCAAATGATGCAGCAGTCTCAATCGCAGCAGATGAATTAGATATTCGGCTAAATTAAAATCAGGAGAATATGGCGGTGTATACACAAATTCAACTGTTATCTGTCCTTCCAGCCCTGATGTGAATAATTCAGCACACAAATAACGGCGCAGCTTGTCCTTATGAGTTGAATTGTTATCCAGTATAATCGTTAGATGCTTAATTTTTTCCTGAATGCACTCTTTACATAGCTCTCCAAAATATAATGCTATATCTTCAGTTTTAGCAGTTGGTACTAACCGCAGAAATTCTTCTCCACTAACTGCATCCACGGCTAATAGTCCATTTAACTTCTCTCTTTTCTTACTTTCATCTGATGCCACTTGAGGTCGCGTGTTCTTTTCTGCCCACCCATAGTATGTGCTTGGTCGGTTATGTACTGCGAATTCATCAAAGAATAGAATTTTCTCTCCACGCTTTCTGGTGCGCATTTTTTTTTAGGAGTTTGACAAACTTTTTTTGTTTGACTGGATCGGCATTATCATAGGGGTCGATGTGCCTTTTGATGTGATAAGTTCAAATTATCTAGTATTTCATAGATTCTCGATGTCTTCAAATCTACTCCCCACCTTTGCTTTATCACTTCTACTATAATTTTCCCTGTCCAGATTTCTCGATCTATTCCATACTTCGTTGGTCTATCGTTCAATACCATTTCTTTGATTTCTTGCTGCTGCTCTAGATTCAACCGCTCTTTTACTTGATGCTTGATTGGTTCCACCAGCCCCTCTAATCCAGTTTCTAGATATTTACTCATCCATCTGGCTATACTTAAATCCTTACATCCTAATATAGTCGCTACTTCTGCTCTGCTTTTTCCTTCGCTTAGATATCTTATGGCTGATAGTCTTTGTCGAATATATGTCTGCTGGTTCTTGTAATATAATCTCTGCCACTGCTTTTTATCTAGGCTGGACTTACGCAATCTTTGGCTCAGATTCATTCATTTTTTCCTACCTTTTTAGTAATTATACCTTTTTCTATGTTCTTTGAGCGGGAAGGGAGTATCATAACAATCTCACACAGCCAAAAGAAATAAAATTACCATTTAATTTCCGCAGTACTGGTAATTTGGTATCTTTAGCTATTAGGATTCTTAGACTAAAATTCCAAATTCTTAGCGAAACACAAGCTAACGAAGAATTGCCTATTAATACCAGTGGAGAACTTGCCCGATTAGTAAAATCGTCCAATAAGGATATCGAGCAAATTAAGTTAGGTGCGGCTGATGCAGTTTTAGTAAGAACAGAAGAACGAAAAGAGGAACTAATCAAAGTTCTAGGTACTGAGCTAATTTTCACCATTGAAGAATCTAAGGGATTGGAGTTTGACACTGTTTATTTAATTGACTTTTTTGAGAAAAGTAATGAGTTGTGGACTAACTTTTTATCTCCACCTGAATATATTAATAAGCAGCTACAAAAGCGGCAAAAGCCAGAATTGCGATTAGAGTTCAACATTTTATATGTAGCTATAACTCGCGCTCGTCGGATTCTCAATATCTGCGAACCTAAAACATCAGATTTGTGGTGCATACCTGAGATCTCAGAGAGTTTAATTCAGATGAATGTTAATGATGCTTTTTGCGAATCTCAATCTACAACCACTCAAGATTGGTATCAAAGAGCTATGTACTATCGTCGAGATGCTAAACTTTTACCAAGAGCATTGGAATGTGCAATCAAGTCTGAGGATAAAACTCTGATACAAGAAATAGAATTAGAAATAGAATTAGGCTATTTACTTGTAGATTGTAAATATGAAGATGCAGCTTATTTGCTGTTGGAAGCTAATAAGTATCCAAAAGCTGCTGAATATTTTGAGAAAGCAGAATTATGGCAGGCTGCTGCTAATGCCTGGGAACTAGCAGGTGTTCCCTTGCGAAAATCTGAATGCCAAATCAAGCATTTAATTGAAAATGGGCAGAAACACGAAGCTGCCAAAATATTAGTTTCAATAGGCAGATACACTGAGGCATCTGAGATTATAGAATTTGAAAAATACTGGGATTATGCAGCAAACATATGGGATAAATTAGGTGATGTCAAGCGTAGAGAACAATGTTTGTCAAAATCGTCGAGATCGAAAGAAAAATTCAAGCGAAAATCTAAAACCTTCGACAAAGAAGTAGGTAGCTTCAATCCTCAATATCCCGAAGATTATTTCAATCGAGGGTTAGCAAAATGTCAATTAGGTGAGAATGATTCCGCCATCAGCGACTTCAATTCTGCTCTTAGTATCGATCCTAAACTTGAAAAAGCTTACTGTGCTCTGGGTTTAGCAAAATGCCAATTAGGAGATAATCAGGCTGCCATTGATGACTTCAATTCTGCCCTTATGATCGATCCTCAATTTGCTGATGCTTACTTCAATCGAGGTCTTGCTAAACATAAATTAGGAGATAAGCAGGCTGCTATTGACGACTTCAATTCTGCCCTTAGTATCGACCCTCAATTTGCGATGGCATACTTTAGGATGGGTATAAAGAACTTACTATAAGCCCAGTTAAGGTTTAAGCATCTGTTTAAAAAGTATGATTCCCTCTATTCTCATACTAGGAGCGGTTTAATGTGACTAGTCATAGATTATTGCCGATCTCTCAAATCAAAATGCCACTGTCGATTCCCGCTCGGCATTGTACTTAGTCTGTCACTAGATTATAGTAAGTATTTTAGTACTAAAATAGCCTGCAATGGCTACCGAGAATAGAGAGGTGATGGCCTACCTGCCATCAAAGTTAGAGGCGAAGATAGTTGAGTATTGCACTGAGAAGTGTAGGGTGGGCACTGCCCACGAGCATCCTAATTTTACTCATCCAAACTCCTATTCATTGATATTTGGACTTCAGTTCAAGTGCCGCACAAAAGCTGTTGAGGCTATTTAACAAAGCATTGTAGTAAGGATAAGCATCATCACGATCGATCTGAAGATATTCATACAAAGCTAGTTCTGGTTCTGGCACTAGAGATTCATGCGGAATATCCAACCCCGCTGCTGTTAAGCGTATAGATGCGATCGAGATTAATAGCGACCCGATCGTATTATTTCTGCCATGACAAAGATCTTCCAGCCCAGGTAGTATTAACTCCGATCCTGGCAATTCATTTAGTTCCATTATTGATTTCTCTCTGATGTACTTTCACAACGATCGATAAATTGTTCGATCTTATTTCTCAGAAGATCGGCATCAAGAGATGGAAATCGAATCAACTCAGATTCGATTGCTTCAAAACAATCACGCAGTTTTTCTAAACTAAATAATTTTTGCTCATACATCGCTCGAACATCATCAATGTCGCGGTTATATCCTCTAGATAGTTTGGAAAGAGCTTGAGCAGTGAAATCATAATGATAAAACGAGATTTCACCTTGCCGTCCGATGAAGACGCTTCTGTCACGCCATCCAGGAAGCTGAGGTAAGAAATCTTGTGGAGAAGCCAGTTCGATATTGATGTCCAATTCTTGTTTGAGCTTGGCGATCGCTTGAAAAATACCTGGCGGTTCGGGATCTAGACGAATATCAATATCCACCGTAGAATTACGCCATCCAATCAATAGAGCACTAGCACCACCTGTAAAGTAGATACAGCCTGAACCACGAGCTTCTCGGCCCAATGCTTTCATGAGTTGTTCAATCTTCTGAGGATCGACATTTGAGCGCATAATTTTGCAATCGAGCCGTATTTATCTACTAAATTCAAAGGTAACAGTACTTTAGCCCCAATTTATCTTACCATCGCTCGATCTTCCAGCAGCATTCAGATCGTACTCGATCGGTATACCTGTTAACAGTTCTATTGCTGTCACATCACCTGGACTTAAATAGCAAGTCACTCATCCACAGCCATCAACAACTCCCGCAAATTATCGGGAAAATCACTATTACCAACCATCTTGGTAAACACTTCATAACAATCCAGCTTATCCCCAGCCTTACGTGGATAAACCAACCACAACACGATCAAAACTTGCCACTCCTCACTGGTAAAAGCTCTAAAAAACAATCGATAACGATGCGGTAGAGCAAAAAACTTGTTGTTCAGTGTCTCGAAGGCGATAGCTCACTCGCAATATATTCTGATGTCGATTGCTGTTCGGCATTGCACTTAGTCTGTTACTAGATTATACTAAGTACTTTAGTACCAAAACAGATTGCAATGGCTACCGAGAATAGAGGGGTGATGGTCTACCTGCCATCAGAATTAGAGACGAAGATAGTTGAGTATTGCACTGAGTACAATATCACTCGTAAAGACAAACAGGGAAATATTGTCACATCATTGGGAAGTGGAATAGTTACCTACCTCAAAAGTCAATTACTTAGTAATTTACCTAGAACGATAAGTGACAGACCTATCAATGGATTAACCAGAGATGAAGTATTAGATTTAATCGCAGAGTCAAATACCAGTAACATACCAATTGTTGGCGGTAGCGGAGCGTTTGCCCCAGAAATAGCTTCTCGTGGAGAGAATAGATCCCCCGATCCGCTAGATCCAGCGGTTATAAATCGTCTAGACACAATCGAGCAAAAGCTATCATCGTCTACAGGTATATCAAAAGATGGGGTAGAGCAGCTAATTCAATCGTCAGAACAGAGAGTTATGGATGCCGTCCGCAGCATGTTGGGTGAACTACGGGGAGATCTAGCAGCAGTTAAAACTATTAACGATTCTCCAGCGGAAAGGCTCCGCCAACGAGTCAACACACCGCCGATTAAAACCTCTACTGATAGCCAAGAACAGTCGATCGAGGATACTGGCAAATCAGCAGTGAAACACGTTATGGCAGCTAGTAATATCTCCGAGAGTAAGCCGATGAGTAAAGATATTAAACGATGGCTAGAACATTTGAAAGATGAACAGTTCAGAGACATTATTCAGACTGGTATTTCTGAAGCATTGAGCAATCAGGAGATCGTCATCAGATTGTTTAGTGCAGGGTATGGAAAAAATGATAATACAGAAATATATCGCGCTAACCTTGCCAGTGCAATGAAAACGGCATTGAAAGCATCGAATGTTTATTCAGAGGTAAATTAAGATCCTGGAATTAGTAATGTGCTTAATAAATCTGCCAGTTGTGTGGGTGCATCGTCTGCAATGACTTGCTGTCCATAGCCATTCCACAGCAACGCCTCAACTAATGTAGCTTTTCGATGTTCACTTAGATTGGTGCCCCAAATAGCTAGTCGGGGGTCGTTCTGAGCTTTCCATCGATCGAATACTTTGGCAAGATGACCATTAGTTTCTACGTTCTGCAACCCTTTTGATTTAGCTGCTGCGCTTTTCAATTCTGGGGAAAGGTACACACCCAGTTTAATAAGTGCATCACCTGCCTGCGCTTGAATATTTAATTCATCCCAATCAACTAAAAGATATGGATAGATTCGATCTACTCGATCGAGAGCATCTTTTGCCGCTGCTATATCGGCATCAGATTTACGATGACCTTTTCCTGTGCCGTAAACTATCCGACCATCTGGAAATGTCACCGTTACGGTAGAGCAATGGAGATTGGCAAGAGGTGTCGATCGAAAGTCGATGCAATTACCAGCGCAGCCAAGATTATCGAGTAATTCTTGCAGTTTATTCTTGGCGTTGTTACTCATAAATGTCTCAGAGTTCTCTGGCTCTATGGTTCCCATTGGGCGGTAGTGAATCGACAACTAGGGATCGTTGGCGTAGCCTACCAGGGGTAATCGAATCTAAAACATTAAAATTACGATCGAGTTTCAATCGTAAATAGGGGAACTCTAAGTATGAAGTAGCTACCAAATCGACCGTCTCTACAAGTTGAGTGGATAGCTTTTATAAAAAATCAGTTTTAATGCAAGCTACTAAACTGCCCTCTCCTCAAAGCTCCTACGGCGGGATCGTCTCGTGTCGCGATCGTTTCTGGGTGGTAATGCCCCAGGCTAACTCAGACTTAATTCAACTACGTCCGATCGGTGGCAGTGAAGACCAAATCTGTGCGATCTATCAACCATTGATTTTAAATGGTGACGATTTAGATCCGATTACCTCGGCGGAATTCCCCCTTCCCAACCCAGAGACAATTGGCGATCGCACCTCATTTCAATTACTATTTGATGCAGCACGGCTGAATTTACGTGCTGGGGCGAGTCCATTTCGATGTTTGGGTAAATTGTCAGTTTATCCGCGTCCCTATCAGTTGGTGCCGCTGTTGATGGCTCTGAGATTGCCAACGGTGCGGATGTTAATTGCTGATGATGTGGGGATTGGGAAGACGGTGGAGGCTGGTTTGATTGCGCGGGAATTGCTCGATCGACAGGAGATTCACCGGACCGTGGTGCTATGTCCGCCCCAACTGTGTCAGCAGTGGCAAAAGGAATTAAAACAGAAGTTTCAAATCGATGCGGTGGTGGTCAGATCTAGTACTGCTGCTAAATTGGAGCGAGGATTGCCCAGTGGTAAGCATATTTTTGAGTACTATCCCCACATTATCGTTAGTTTGGACTATGTGAAGTCAGATCGACATCGAGCGAGTTTCTTGGCTTATTGTCCCGATTTTGTCATTGTGGATGAGGCGCATACTTGTAGTAATAGCAGTGCGGATGGTTCATCGCAACAGCAGCGGTATCGATTAATTGAGGAAATTGCCCGACGGAAGGAACGTCATCTGGTTCTGCTCAGTGCGACTCCCCATAGTGGGATTGAGACTGGATTCCTATCGCTAATTAGTTTGCTCAAGCCTGAATTTGGCAAGCTCGATCTGAATAATTTCGCGCTCTCAGAACGAGCGGAATTAGCTAAATATTTCGTACAGCGGCGACGGGGAGATATTAAGCAGTGGTTGGGAGCGGAAACGCCATTTCCCGATCGAGATTCGACGGAAGTTAGTTATCAACTTTCCAAGCCTTATCAGCAGCTATATAGCGAGGTGTATGACTTTGCGCGGAATTTAGTCAAAACGACCGATGGTTTGAGCAAAGCCAAGCAGCAGGGGCGATATTGGTCGGCATTGGCTATTTTACGGTGCGTGATGTCTTCTCCCGCAGCGGCAATCGCGACTTTGGGCAAGCAAATTGAGAATCGGACGCTGGCGGGGATTGAAGAAATCGACGATGAGTTGATGAGTACTTATATTTACGATCGTACCGAGCAGGAACAATGTAGCGATGCGACTCCACCAATTGAGATGCAGGCGCAGGAGAGCGAACGCCGGAAGTTAAGGCAGTTTCTCAAGGATGCTGAAGCGATTTCACCCAAGGACGATCGCAAGTTGCAGACGACGATTGCTTGGGTGAAGGCGCGGTTGGATGAGGGTTTGAATCCGATCGTGTGGTGTCGCTATCTGGCTACGGCTAAATATGTGTCCGCACAGCTTTCGCAGGAATTGACGAAGAAGAAATCGTCTCAGGTGCGGATTATTGCGATTACGGGCGAACAGTCTGAAGATGAGCGCGAGGAACGGTTGGCGGAATTGGCGACTTATCCCCAGCGGGTGATGATAGCAACTGACTGTTTGAGTGAGGGGGTAAACCTGCAAGAGCACTTCCAGGCGGCGGTTCACTACGATTTACCGTGGAATCCGAATCGGTTGGAACAGCGGGAAGGACGGATCGATCGATATGGGCAAGCCGCACTAGTAGTCAAAACTTGTCTGCTGTATGGGAGCGATAATAAGATCGATTTGGCGGTATTAGATGTATTGATTCGGAAGGCGGTATCGATTCGGAAAACCTTGGGGATTACGGTACCGCTACCGATCGATAGTAGTACGATTCAAACGGCGATTTTCAAGTCGCTATTCGAGCAGCCGAGTAGCGTTCAACAACTGACATTGGATCTGTTTCAAGCTGGTTCTCCTGTGGCTGAAGTCCATAGCCGTTGGGATAAAGCAGTCGATCGCGAGAAGCAATCGCGGACTAAATTCGCCCAACAGAGCATCAAACCACTCGAAATCGAGACAGAATTACAAGCCGCAAATCGGATTCTCGGTAGTAGTGATGATGTCGAACGCTTTGTGCGTACTGCTTGCGAACGGTTGGGAAATTCGCTCAAACGGGAGAAGAAATGGTGGGTAATGGCAACACCGCCTGAGTGTCTGAGATCGATTGTGGGCGATAAACCGCTCCAAATGACGTTTCAATCATCCCCGATCGATGGAGTGGAATACATCGGACGCAATCACCCGATCGTCGAAAGATTGGCAAGCTTTCTACTCGAAGAAACGCTGACGGATAAGCCCAACCCGACGGCGGCGCGATGTGGCTATGTAATTACCGATCGCGTGAAGGTGCGGACTAATTTACTGCTTTTACGGTTGCGGCACCTGATTGGCGATTTGGATGCTGGTGGTACGAGTACGCCGCCATTGATGGCGGAGGAATGTATCGTGGCTGGTTTTACTGGTGCGCCGAGCAATCCGCAATGGTTATCGCCAGAAGCGGCGTTGGAGCTGTTGCAGAGTGCGGAAGCGACGGCTAATGCTAATGATGGGATCAAGCAGCGGGAAGTGAGGGATTTGGTCGATCGATATGCGGAGTTATCGCCAGATCTGGAAGTGTTGGCGCGGGAACGGGCGGAGGAATTGGGAGGTACATACGCCAGGATCAGGGCGATTACCAAGGGCAAGCGATCGATCGTTCATCCGCAAATGCCGATGGATTTGTTGGGATTGTTGATTTTGACTCCAGGATAAACCGGAGATCCCCCTAACCCCCTTCAAAAGGGGGAACCGGAGCCGGAGAGGGATCTTTAGATTGAATCATTTTTTTAATAACAGGAATAACCCCGTGCAGTCTACTACCACTCGTCCCTATCAATTTGAAGGAAACCTGTTTGTTTCCGACATCACCCAAGATTTAGTCTCCACCGATTTTAAGGGACAATTACCGCAGGATTTTCAACTCGATGATAAGGCTAAATTAGCTGATGAAATTGCCGCAGCTTGGGCGATCGCGAAAGCAAATTGGGCAGCTTTTCAACAATCATTAGATCGCCTTCCCGCTGATGATGTTGCTACCACTGTCACGCGGAATAAATGGGTAATACCGCTATTGATGTGTTTGGGTTATGCGCCGATCCTGACGAATGCCGAGACGATCGATAATCAAAGTTATGCGATTTCGCATCGGGTGGAAGAAGGGGAAGCCAAACCACCGCTGCATATTGTCGGTTGTCGGGTGGGATTGGAAAAGCGTCCGCCTAGTGGTACGCCGCGCATCTCGGCTCATGGTTTGATGCAGGAATATCTCAACCGCACCGAGCATCTGTGGGGCGTGGTGACTAATGGTTATCAGTGGCGACTGTTGCGGGATTCTAATCTGATTACCCGTTTGACTTATGTAGAATTCGATCTCCAGCAGATTTTAACTGGGGAAAACTTTGCGGAGTTTGGGTTATTTTATCGCCTATTTCATCGATCGAGATTACCGCAAGGGATGGATGATGCGGATAAATGTCTGTTGGAATATTATCACCAACAAACATTACAACAGGGCGGGCGAGTACGGGATAAACTGCGGGATGGGGTGGAAAGTGCGATCGAGCGGTTGGGCAACGGTTTTCTCGAACATCCTAAAAATCATAAGTTGCGAGAAAAATGTGCGGCGGGAGAAATAAATCCGACTGAATATTATCGTCAACTGTTGATGCTGATTTATCGCCTATTATTTCTGATGGTGGCAGAATCGCGAGATTTATTATTAACCGATGGCGATCCAGAACAACGAAGGATTTATCAGGAATATTATAGTGTCGAACGGTTGCGGCGGCTGGCGGAGCGTCCGAGTTTTCAGCGTGAAGGATTTCAAGATTTGTGGCTAGGTTTGCTGGTAACATTCAAACTATTTGATGAAAATTGGCGGGGACAAGTATTAGGACTTTCGCCGCTCAATGGGGATTTGTTTGGCTCGACGGCTTTGAGTTATATCGATGATTATGCGATCGATAATTACGATCTACTCCACGCCATTCGCGATCTTTCACTCTACGAACATCAATCTAGTCGAGGACAGGCAAAACAATTACGGCGCGTCAATTATGAAGCTTTGGATGTTGAAGAACTAGGCTCCGTATATGAAAGCCTCCTCGATTTTCACCCTCAAATTTTACTTGCTAATCCCCTCCAAGGAGGGATGCCCATAGGGCGGGGTGGGTTCCAGGATTTCCGCTTTGAACTAATCAAAGGGAGCGATCGCAAGTCAACAGGCTCCTACTATACACCGCCTGAATTAGTCGCTCAATTAATCAAAACTGCGCTGGAGCCTGTGATTGCGGAGAAATTGAGTGCGGCGGTGATGGTGAGATCCCCCCTAGCCCCCCTTCAAAAGGGGGGAACCGGAGCCGGAACCCACCCCCAGCCCCTGCTCGAAGGAGGGGAGCAAGAGCAGAAGGCAAAGGAGGCGGCACTTTTATCGATTACGATTTGCGATCCTAGCTGTGGTTCTGGACACTTTCTGCTGGCTGCGGCGCGGCGATTGGGGAAAGAATTGGCGCGGGTACGCACGGGCGAACATCAACCTGGGCTGGAACATATTCGCCCCGCCACTCGCGATGTGATTCAAAACTGTATCTATGGCGTTGATCTCAATCCCCTAGCGGTGGATCTGTGTAAGGTGGCTCTATGGATTGAGGGGTATAACAAGGGCTATCCGTTGAGCTTTTTGGATCACCGGATTAAATGCGGGAACTCGTTGGTAGGGGTGATGGATTTGGACTGTCTCAAGGAGGGGATTCCTGAAGGGGCGTATACCGCAGTGACGGGGGATAATAAAGCCGTTGCGACTAAGTTGAAGAAGCGCAACAAGGAGGAATGCAAGCAACTCGGACAGCAAAACCTCTTCGATACGCCAATTATCCAAGCAGAACGCGATCGATACACCCAGAATGCTAGTGAAATCGGTTTAACCTCAGAAATCACCGCCAGCGATGTTCGCGCCAAGCAGGAGCGATATCGAGCCAGTCGTCGCGACTCTTCATGGTATCGGGATTACACGCTCTGTAATCTATGGACGGCGGCGTTTTTCATGCCGTTGGTTAGCGATTTATTGCCTACGACTGAAACTCTAGACAGGTTGATGTCAGAGGCTCCCAGCCCTGCTGTCAAAGAGATCGCAGATACAGTCAATAAACTAGCAGTGGAGAAGTTCTTCTTTCACTGGTGTCTGGAGTTTCCAGAGGTGTTTCAAGATGGTGGCTTTAGCTGCATTTTAGGGAATCCACCGTGGGAGCGGATTAAATTGCAAGAGAAGGAGTTCTTTGCTGCTCGTGATGCTGAGATTGCCAATGCTCAGAATAAAGCCGTCCGCGAACGACTGATTAAACAATTACCGCTCAATAATCCCGAACTGCTAGAAGAGTTTGAACTTGCTAAATATGATGCTACCGCTCAGGGGCGATTTGTACGCGGTTCTAGTCGCTTCACTTTAACAGCGGTAGGTGATATCAATACCTACAGTATTTTTAGTGAGACTGCCAGAAGGCTGATTGCACCTACGGGTAGAGCCGGAATTATCGTACCCACAGGCATTGCGACTGATGATACTTGCAAAAAATTCTTTGGCGATTTGGTACAAAATCAGAATTTAGCTGCTCTTTCAGACTTCGAGAATCGTGATGGTTTATTTCCAGAGATAGATCGCCAAATTAAATTCTCTCTCCTCACCACCACAAAGCAACCTACCCCAGCAACTAAATTTTCCTTTTTCCTCACCCATCCCCGTCAACTAGAAGACAAACAGCGGGTATTTACGCTCACGCCTCAAGATATCGCCTTCATCAATCCCAATACGCTGACTTCTCCAGTGTTTCGGACTCGCGCTGATGCAGAGTTGACTCGCAAGATCTATCAAACGGTACCAGTTCTAGAAAACGAGCGCACAGGGGTTAATCCTTGGGGCATTTCCTTCACAGTCCGTTCGCTGATTTTGGAAGAGAAAAAAGAATTAAGTCTTACAAGGCTTGAGATCTAGCTGATACAGAGATGCAGGCAAATTCATCAATGAAAGAATCCTTCTCTGAAGCTCGGACAGAGGCGTAATGAAAAAAG
>JANXVE010000076.1 GCA_025351825.1 Chamaesiphon sp. 341R_metabat_111
CTGCTTGGTGTCTATGGCCTAGTGGAACCACTCCGATCCCTTCCCGAACTCGGTTGTGAAACGCTAGCACGGCGACGATAGTTGGGGGGTTGCCCCCTGTTAAAATAGCTCGATGCCAAGCTCAACACTCGATATATTAGAAGCCTTCAACTTAATTGTTGGAGGTTTTTTGTATTAAGTATTTAATGACTACTAAAGTCGTTGAGATATAGGCTACGGCTTGCAATCGAGATCTCTCTGCATTAGTACTGACTAGATGACGACAGATCGACTAACGGGAGCGTGTGTAAACATCTATGACAATTCCGATCGATTAATTGAGAAATTTACTATTTTGCGATCCAAAGATCTATGCTGGAATTAGTAGTAATAGTTCTGGTAAAAATCTATGGACAAGCAGAGATATCGCATGAACTGCACTCTGACCTTTAGTGATATCTATGGGCAGATTGTAATTTGGTTAATGGTAATTTTTCTCAGCCTTGCGTCTGCTTTGTCTCTCTGGAGTACCACTCGCCAAATGTACGCATTAGCAACAGTAGGATTGATCTTAGTGCTATCCCTACCCTTTTTGCTATTTGCCTTCGTCACAACTCTACTCAATCATATTGAATTCGTGCCACTAGAAGTAAACGAAACTACTAGCAGCAGCACCAATAAGCATAAAGTCCGTCAGGTTGAACCTGCAACGGTATAAGGGCTGGAGAAAATCTCCTAGATTTTCAGTATTAAGGGTACGAGCAATTAATTTGCTCGTACCCTTAATACTGATTACTTTTTTTAGAGTCTGAGACAGATACTTAGAAATGATCCCAATTGTTGGCCGTATTATCCGTACGGCTATTTTTTGCAGATAAATATTTTGAATATGATATTTGATGTATTGAGTTGACGAATTTTAAATGAATTTAAGCAGGATATTCATGCTGAACAAAAGGGACACTAATAATCTCCCCTGCAATATTGCCCAGCATCACCTTCAAACCTACTCCACCAGCCTTTGAGCGAACATAGCCTAATCCCAATATCTGTCCATCGATCTGACTGCAACTAGTCAACATCCCCACCTTTTCACCATCGATAGTAATCGCAGTACCCACTGCTACAACTCCAGCTAATTTAACGCCCCATAAATACTGCTTCACACCTTTATAAGTATTCAGCCGTGCGATCGTTTCTTGACCGATATAGCAGCCCTTACTAAACGAAATAGTTTGCCATAAACCCACCTCTAGGGGGTTGTAATCCTCCGTTAACTCTGCATCGGGCTTGGGTCTACCTTGAGCGATTCGCAAGCATTCCCAGGCATCCTCGCCCAGAGTTACAGCACCTAAATTAATTAGGCTTTGTTGTAATGCTGCCGCCTGAGATCGATTCTCTTCTGGAGAGGCTCCGCCAACGACTATTAAGCGATATCCAGGTAAGCCCAATTCAGTCCCGATCGCGATCCGAACTTCAATTCCATCAAGGTGATATAATTTATGATTAGGCTGGGACAACTCTGTCAAATTTGGACATCCCAATCGCTCTAATATCGCCACACTTTGGGCACCCATTAAGGTAAAACTAGCCAGAGTATCCGTGACATCCTTTAGAGTTACTCGGTCGGCAAAAAAGATATACTTGTCGAGCCAATTAACTAAATATTCCCGACGATTTGGCGATACAACTAATAATACTTCATCCGCTAGAATTAAACCTGTGGCTAGATCGATCGTCCGTGCCGTAGAAGTTACAAAGACCGTATCGACAACTTCTCCCACCTGACGCTTTTCAAAATCTGCCGTACTTTGATTATGCAGGAAACGTAAGCGATCTCGATCGCCGACGAGGATTTTCCCCCAACTAGAACTATTATAAATAGCCGCACTAGTTTTAGCAGCTTGGAGTGTTGTCTGTACATTATTCAAATTACTATTTTCCATATATCTAGTTATTCTGCGTAGGCAAATTATCAAAGACCCGTACAATCACATCCTTTGCCTTATTATCCAACCGAGTCCAGTCAGGAGTCTGCGCCTCCATGTCAATCAGACTAGCATCCACCTCCACCACTTGAGAGCCGATCTCGCTGTGACTGCCATGGTAATTGACAAAACAGACCTGATAGCACAAATCCCAAATATCAAATTTCAATAGTCCATTTGGTGATTTCAGACAGAGATAATTGGTCGGATGGGGTTCCTTGACCTCCTCATAACTCACTGCCCAGGTCGAAACCTCTGACTGCTGGCGGATTCGATCGATAATCCGAATATAAATCGGCTGCATCAAAAACTCCGCTTGTTGCCAAGCTAATGCACTCTCAAATTTAGGCTGGATCATGATGCTCTCCTGTTTGAACAGAGTAGGGATAGATTTTGGTCGTAGGTAATTAGGCCAGATTCGCCGATCGGTGAATTCGGTTATAATGTTTGCTGGCAGCTAGTATAGTCAAAAGTGTAATGTTTGGTGATTTTTTTGATAACGTAGGACGATACGGCAGTTACTTTATTACGATTATCCTCGGTATTTTCATTTCAGCATTTGGCTGGGTGGCACCGTTGTGGAAGCGTCCAATTACCGCCGTTGCGCTGGTTGGCTTTTTAGTAGGAACTGTTATGACAGTGGTTTTGACGTTTAGAGCAATGTTAGGGTTTACACCGATCGGCTAAAGTTGGATCGATTCGGATAGCAAGATATAATAAAAATTATGACTAATACTCGTCGCGTGTCGCGTGTCGCCGAATTAATCAAGCGCGAAGTCAGTCAGATGATCCTCTTTGATATCAAGGACGACAGGGTTGGAGCTGGCATGGTCAGCGTCACCGCTGTAGATGTTGCTGGCGATCTTCAGCATACCAAAGTTTTTGTCAGTATTTACGGTAGTGACGAAGTTCGGGCGGAGACGATGGAAGGACTCAAAGCCGTGACTGGCTATGTCCGCAGCCAAATCGGTAAACGGGTAGGACTCAGACGCACCCCGACGGTAATCTTTGTTGAGGATACATCATTCGATCGAGCAACTAGCGTTCTATCACTAATTAACCAACTTAGCTTAAAGCGCGCTGAGTCTGAAAATTCGGATGCAGATCTAGGGGCAAACGCAGAATTGGGTGAAAATAGTACGCTAAGGACAGAACTTAGTCCCTGAGCTACTTTCAGATCGTGATTTCAACATCATGAAGTCGGCTGCGGCGGAACTGGCGGTTTTTTTGGGGTCGATGAGTTCGTCATTTTCGGCTACAGCGAACACACGTTGGGGAGAGGCTTTCGAGGGGTCAACGCAGAATTGGGACAAAATTGCATGCTAACGATTATTGACGTGCCACTTGAGGGATTTTGCCAGCCAATCCCGTCATCAATCTTAGCGCGAGATATTTGAACCCTGGGATTCGATCGAGTAAAAATAGTCCAATCCGGCGGATAATGACGATCGGTAGAATTTGATTGGAGAACATGCGATCGAGGAAATCGGTAAAAGCGAGAATTACCCAGTTCTCTGGCTTCCGCCACTTCGCATAGCGACTTAATACCGACTTGCTGCCGATATCTTCACCCGCCTGATGAGCTGCGATTAGTACCTCCGCCAGGGCGACAGCATCGCGAATCCCCAGATTCATCCCTTGTCCAGCCACCGGATGACAACAGTGGGCAGCATCGCCGATTAACGCCAATCTAGGCGCGATATATTGCTTGCTCTGCATCAATTTAACTGGAAACAACCACCGTTGGCTATCTAGTTTTAGCTTGCCGAGTAATCCACCCGTACAGTGTTCTAATTCTTTAAGGAACTCACTCACAGGTAAATCGCGGAGTTCTTCCGCCTGCTGATGGGGGACTGTCCAAACTACCTGACAGCGACCATCTGCCAATGGTAACACCCCGATCGGCCCAGCATACCAAAATCGCTCGTAGGCAACGTTATTATGGGATTTTTCAGGCTTAATTGTAGCGGTGATGCAGGATTGCCAATAGTTAAATCCAGTAGTTTTAATTCCGGCTCGATCTCGGAGTGACGATCTGGCACCGTCAGCGGCGATTACCAGACTGGCGCGAATTTTCTTGGGCGCGTCACAATCTGGGGTGTAAATAGTAATTTCAGCACCACTATCGGTATAGTCTACATCGACAACCTGAGCCGGACACATGACTGTAATATTTTCAGCCGTTCCTAACTTGCTTTGCAGTGCTGTCAATAGTACTTCATGGCTAGCAGCGTAGCCCAATGTATCTGTCCCCAAATCCTGGGGATACATTTTTACCACCCCTGCATAATCAGCGTCAGAGATTTGAATTTGACTAAACTGAGTCACCTGAGGTAAAACTTGGTTCCAGATACCCAAGCCCTCAAAGATTTGGCCTGAGAGCATCGACAGCACATAGGCGCGACTCTTGGCGATCGATTCTGACTGCGCTTGAGACTCGATCGATACTACCCGCAGTCCTGAATTTTTGAGCGCGACAGCTAGGGTATTGCCGATAATTCCGCCGCCGACGATCGCTAAATCGTAGTCCAATTTGGCTGTATGTACGGCTGTATTCTCGTTATCAACCTGAAAATGCCGACTCCCGATTGCTGTAGCGGCTAGTGGAACTGAAGGAGAGTCAAGAGGTAGCATGGGAAATTGGCTTGAAGGTTTAGGATTAAGATCGCTCACAGCACTTTCAGTCTCGATGCCGTTTAAATAATAAGATTGGTAAACTCTTCCTCATTTTAACAATTTTATTTCACCAGCGCGAAGTTAATTCTTTAGAGAATAGAAAGAGATTGCTGGCGACTGGTTGGGTGTGTTGGGTTGTCTCCTAACGGAGAGGCTCTCGGGAACATTCTTAAACCCAACCTACAGATCTTTCTAGCTATCAACTATCCTCATCAATATCAATCTCCGCCTTTACCCGCTTAGAGAAAAGCTTGCTAGCATCCCAGGGGTAGGTAGTAAAATTTGGTAAGATTTCTTGGGCGAAGGCTTCAGCGGCTTTGGAGCGATAACGATTGGGATTGACAATTACTGAGAGAATTCGATCGATCGATACGCCGTCGATATAAGCTCGATGTAGTGTACCATTTTCGATCTCTCGCTCGATCGCCGAACATGAGACAAAAGCCGCGCCCAGACCTGCTTGGACTGCATTTTTAATTGCTTCGATCGAATTTAGTTCCATCTCAATTTTGAGGCGTTTGGGATCGATGCCACACCTGCTTAGAACTTGATCGATTACTTTGCGAATTGTCGATTGAGCATCGAGGGAGATAAATTGGAGCTTATAGAGATCTTCCTTGGGAATACTCTTCATTCCGGCAAAGGGATGATTACTCGGTAGAATCAGCGCGAATTCATCCTCGGCATAGGGCAAAACATCGAGGGAATCTTGTAGCTCCGCTGGCACCTCACCGCCAATAATTGCCAGATCCACCTGTCCATTTGCGACACTCCAAGCCGTGCGCCGCGTCGAATGAACGTGTAACTGCACTGATACATCAGGATATTTTTGGCGAAATACGCCAATCATTCGAGGCAATAGATAAGTCCCTGTTGTCTGAGACGCGCCGACAATAAGTGTTCCACCTTGGAGATTTTGGAGATCCTCGATCGCGCGACAGGTTTCCTGACACAATGTAATAATCTTCTCGCCATAACTGAGCAATAAATGCCCCGCCTCAGTTAGTTGGGCACGCCTACCACCTCGATCGAACAATGGCACATCCAATTGACGTTCGAGATTCTGTACCTGTAAACTAACAGCAGGTTGGGACACATATAAACTATCAGCGGCGCGTTTAAAACTTCCCTCCGCAGCAATTGCCCTGAGAATCCGTAACTGATCCAGAGTGAAAGGCAGGTCAGACATAGCAGTGAGCGTGTAAGATTAGTAGCGATCGACTATCGATTTCCCATTGACAGTACCATATTCGGTTGGTACTTAGTTCTTTTTGAATGGTGGATGGTGGATAGTAGATAGTGAACTACTAGTTAGTCCCCCCGTCCCCCCGTCCCCCAGTCTCCCTAATTTTGATGGCGCAAGAATGGAATTAGTGATTCTTTAATCTCAGCATACCAGTGTTCTTGGGGATAGTGTGCCGCTGTGGGCAAAGTGATTAATTCGCCGTGTTGTAAGGATTTGACACATGATTGGGCTTGGGCGAGATCGAGCCACGGATCGTTAATTCCCCATATTATTTGGATCGGAATATCTAATTTTGGTAGTCCTGTCGAGATTTCAGTGAGTGATTCGGTGAGCCGGAGATTGCGGATGGTGGCTAGGTGCGATCGACCAGGCTCGGAACTCTTCAGGTATGGTTGACGATAGACTTCGAGATACTTGTCTTCAATGACACATTTACATCCAGCTTCTAATGTCCGCTCGGCAGACAGCGGATCTTGAGTCAGCATTTCACCTGCTACAGGTAAACCCAATTGTCTAATTGCCCAAGGTAACTTGGCACTAGTTGTCAGTGGTGCGTTGAGAACTACCAGCTTATCTATTCGCGCTGGGTAACGGATCGCATATTGGATTCCCACAGTACCTAAAAAGCCCTGAACGACCAAGGAAAATCGATCGACACTCAAAGCCTCAACTAGCTCTGAAAAGGCAGCCACAAACGCATCTGGCGTGTAGGCAAAATCTCGTTTGTCTGGCTTACTCGAATTGCCAAACCCAATCCAATCTGGCGCGATTGTCCGAATCCCCTGCTCTGCTAATGGTCGCATCAATCCCGTCCATGTCAAACTTTGGGATGGTAATCCATGCAACAGGATCGCCGTTTGGGGATTTTCCCAACCGTCTGGTGAGAGTTCTCTGGTGAACCATTCTAGGGCACCAACTTGAATTGAGTTTTTAGTGATTTTTGCCACGATCGGTTTTGGGAATGAGCCATTTCTAGTCTAGTCTAGACTGTGACTGCGATCGATCTCACTTACTCGTCGAAATAATTGTCACGATCGCCAATAAAATAAATAATATCCCACCGATAATCGTAATCGTCCGCTCAGAAATATGACTGGCAATCGCTCTACCGCCAATCACAGCAATTAAGGCACAGATTGTGTGACCGACAATACCACCTAACATTACGCCGATCGAGTCTTTCGATGCAGCTAGTGTAATTGTAGCAAACTGAGTCCGATCGCCCCATTCCGCGATGAATGTCAGGACACAGCTTTCAACAAATATCTTCCAGGTAGTATTGCGCTGTCGAAATTTGCGTTCGCCTTCGACAATCGCTTCCTCTGCTTCATTCATCACATCGACATCTGTTTGGGCGGACATTTCCCGTGCTGAATAGAGCAGCTTGATACCAAAAATCAGAAATAAGAATGCGGCTACATGTTCGATCGAAATCTGAGTCAGAAAACTGAGGTTTAACGGTAAATATTTGCTAAATAACTGCGGGAGTAACAGGATAAATCTCCCGATGCCCACCGATAAAATCGTCATCGCAGCCAAAGCAACTACCACGCCGAGAAATACTGGCTTGCGCGGATAGCGACTAGCTAATATTACCGCCATGAAAAAGGTTTTATCGCCAATTTCAGATGCAGTAATTAATGACAGCGCGGCGGTAAATGCTTCTAACATGGAAGTTTGCATGTATTTTTACAGTTGAATGGTTTTACTGGCATCAGTATCCAAAGCAAAACTCAATCTACAAAAATATCTTACGATAATTTAGTGAAAATAAGTATTTATGCTCACAATTTCATCATTCTTTATTCATTTTTACTTCATGTTTTCAAGCTTACATATTTTTGAAGTTCTATTGCTAAACATCTAGCTACTTAGGTTGGAAGATCGAAATTTGAAATTTTTCTGACAGTTCGGGTACAATTATTCAACCGATCGATCCCCGAACGCCGTAAGATAGGTAGATTAGACAAATATTTTAGCTAATATTGTGAAAGCGATTACTTTACTCGGTTCTACTGGCTCGATCGGCACTCAGACGTTAGATATCGTCGAACATCATCCCGATAAATTTCGGATTGTGGGGCTGGCGGCGGGTAGTAACGTGGGAATGCTCGCCCAGCAGGTGCGTCAATTTCGCCCAGAAATCATCGCGATTGGGAATGAAGCCAAGTTAGCTGAGTTAAAAGACGCGCTTTCTAATTTAGATTACACTCCAATTATCGTCGCTGGGGCGCAAGGTACGATCGAAGTCGCAAGCTATGGTGACGCTGAAAGCGTCGTCACTGGCATCGTTGGCTGTGCCGGACTTTTACCCACGATTGCAGCGATCAAAGCAGGTAAAGATATCGCTCTGGCGAATAAAGAAACCCTAATTGCGGGCGGTCCCGTCGTGCTACCATTAGTCGAAGAATACGGGGTGAAATTACTCCCCGCCGACTCCGAACATTCAGCTATTTTCCAATGTTTGCAAGGCGTTCCGGCTGGTGGTTTGCGCCGAATTATCCTGACAGCTTCCGGTGGCGCGTTCCGCGATCTCCCTGCGGAGAAACTCGCCTCAGTGACTATTGCTGACGCACTCAAGCACCCCAATTGGTCGATGGGACAAAAAATCACTATTGACTCTGCCACCCTGATGAACAAGGGTTTGGAGGTAATTGAGGCGCACTATCTATTCGGGGTTGATTATGACAACATTGATATTGTCGTCCATCCTCAAAGCATCATCCACTCACTGATTGAAGTTCAGGATACATCCGTCTTGGCGCAACTAGGCTGGCCAGATATGCGACTACCACTACTATACGCGCTCTCGTGGCCCGATCGGATCCAGACCGACTGGAAAAAATTCGATCTTGTCACAGCGGGGGATTTAACATTTAGAGCACCCGATCGAGAAAAATATCCTTGTATCAATCTAGCATATGCCGCAGGCAGAGCTGGCGGCTCGATGCCAGCAGTATTAAATGGTGCAAACGAGCAAGCAGTAGCACTATTTCTAGATGAGAAAATTCACTTTCTAGATATTCCAAAACTTATCGAAAAAGTCTGCGATAAACATCGCAACGATTTTACTGCAACGCCTAGTCTAGATGATATTTTAGCCGCCGATCTTTGGGCGCGACAAATGGTACTCGAATTTAGTCAGTAGATAGTTGTCTAACAATGAAAAATCGTGTTTTAGATTAAAATAGTAAATAGTTTAGATAGATATTCTATTATGAGCATTAGCCTATCGCCCGATCAAGAACGCTTAATTCAAACCAAGCTCCAGACAGGAAAATACAGCTCTGCGGAAGAAGTGCTGGAGATTGCCCTTCGGCTACTAGATAAATACGATCTCGCTGATGCTGCATGGAGCGAAGAAATTGGTGAAAAAATTGATGAGGCAATTTCAGCATCAGAACAAACACCACCAATTGATGGAGAGATGTTCATCAATCAAATTCTAGAACGGTTTCAGCAAGATCGGAGATAAACATGAGTCGCTATGTTATCAACATTCTTGCCAGTCGAGATCTAAGTGAAATTGCTGAATACTTTGCTGAGACAAACATGAAAATCGGCGAAAGATTTTTCAGAGAGTTTAATCGTAAATGTCAACAACTCATTGCCTTTCCAAGTAGCGGGAAAAGCTATGGAGCGATTCGTGCAGATCTTCGAGGATTATCACTCGAAGGCTATATTATTTTCTACAGGGTTCTAGATGATGGAATTGAAATTCTCAGAGTTGTGAGTGGTCGTCGTAACTTTCCATCTCTCTTTAGAGATTGAGATTAATTTTAGTCGATTTTAACCTGACTCATATGATAGAATTAACCCTCTCCGTGTTTGATATATTATTTGGTTGAGGGTCGATCGCATGAGTGGCTTAAAGGGTAGAGATTTATTGAGCATGACAGATCTGAGTGCTGATGAGACACTCGCCCTGCTCCAACTCGCCGCCGATCTTAAGCAGGGTAAAGTTAATCCAATTTGTCGTAAGAGTTTGGGTTTGCTATTTTATAAGTCTTCGACGCGGACACGAGTGAGCTTTTTTGCGGCGATGAGCCAGCTAGGAGGGCAAGTAATCGACCTCAATATTGGTTCGATGCAAATTGGTCGAGGGGAGCCGTTGGCGGACACTGCGCGGGTATTAGACCGATATCTGGATGTGTTGGCGATTCGGACTTTTGCTCATGCAGATGTAGAGACTTTTGCGAAGTACGCCCAGATGCCGATTATTAATGCGCTGACGGATTTAGAGCATCCCTGTCAGGTATTTGCAGATCTCCAGACGATTCAGGAATGTTTTGGGCAATTGGCGGGTTTAAAGCTAGCTTATTTTGGGGATGGAAATAATATGGCGCACTCACTGATGCTGGGTTGTGCGACGGTAGGTATGGATATTGCGATCGCGTGCCCCGCTAATTTTACTCCAGATCCGGCGATCGTCGATCGAGCAAGATCGATCGCAGCAATTAGAGGTACAGAAGTTGTCATCACCCAATCACCGCAAGCAGCAGCGAGTCAGGCGCACGTAGTTTACACCGATGTCTGGGCGAGTATGGGACAAGAAGCTGAATCTGATACGCGGATTCCGGTGTTCCAACCTTATCAAGTCAATCGAGAATTATTGACTATCGCCGATCCTGAGGCGATCGTGTTGCACTGTCTTCCCGCTCATCGTGGTGAAGAAATAACTGAAGATGTACTTGAGGGTACTCGATCGCGGGTCTGGGATCAAGCGGAGAATCGGCTGCACGCTCAAAAAGCTTTGTTAGTTAGCGTTTTAGGTGATGATTAATTTTTAAGTTAGCTATTTCGATCTAGTCGATCTGTGAGGAGTTTTTCTAGTTCTTGAGTTAATACTTTGCCTAATGAATTGCGAGGAATTAGATCGATCGCAACCCAATGTTTTGGAATCTTGTACTTACTAATTTTACCTGCGATCGCCTGCGATAATATGTCGCCAGAAACTGGTATATTATTTTCAACGTATCCAGCTACAACTATTTGCCCCCAGTATCGATCGGGTAAACCAATTACCCAGACATCTGCCACCAATCCTGTTACCATAATTGCATCAATCACCTCGATCGGAAAGACATTTTCACCACCTGTAATAATCTTGCCACTAGTGCGACCTAAGATCGTTAAATAACCCTCTGAATCAAACGTTCCTAAATCGTCAGGCTCAAAATACGGAGCTGGATCGAGCACGGGAAAATAACCCAGCATTAATGATTTAGCCTCAATTTGAATCTCGTAATCTGGTGACTTTAATTTAATTAAAGCATGAGGTAAAACCCGCCCACAACTGTTGTTGCCAGCTAAAAATTCAGCAGGTTTAAGACTCGTAATTTGTGATGCAGTTTCAGTCATGCCATAGGTTAATGCTAGGGGGAGTTTAGCCACTCTAGCTCTATTCAATAGGTCAATACTTGGCGGCGATCCTCCGAGTAAAATTGTTTTAAATCTTGCCAACCACTCAGCATCTAAATCTAATAATTTGGCTAATTGGGTAGGGACAAGGGATATAAAATAATCCTCTAACTCGATCTGACTAGTGATTAAATGTGGCTCCGTACAAAGTTGCTGAAAATTTGTAACTAATAACTTACCATCAGTGAGGATCGATCGAACTAATTGCATCAAACCACTCACATGGTAGAGTGGCAATGTACAGACTGCATTAATTTTATCTACTCCGTAAAACTCCTGAAATCCCCAGACAGATGCACTGAGAGTTTCCCAAGTATGAGTAGCAAATTTGATTTCCCCAGACGATCCGCCAGTGGGAATCATGATGGTATTTTGATGGTGGTGCGGGTTTACCTGGCTAGTTATTTTTGATACTTGTGCCCACTCCATATCACCCCAGTGGGGATTGCAGAGAAAGATCGGGATGCCTATTTGACATCCCGCCATAAAATCAGCGGTGAATTTAGTTAAATCGGTGGTGGAAATCGAGATGAAATGGGGTTTCGATCCTTTAAGATCGGTTAGTCTTCGATCGGATCGATGGATGATTGATTTACTTTCGCAACCGATTAACCACCCTGATTGTAGCCGTTGGCGAAATAATGTGTGTAGCTCAATTCCCATCTTTAATCAGGATTTAGAGGATTTACGGATTTTTAGGATTGGGTTGTTGGTGCGATCTTAGTCTCAACTTTCAGTTCCCGATTCCAAAAAAATTACCCCCGACTACGTACTTACACGATTGTAGAAGAGGGAATAGGAAATATAAAGTTGAGTAAACGAGATATAGAGGTGTCGAAAAAACAATAGTGCAGTAGAAAACTGAATTAATCAGCGGTTTTACTGACTACTTGGGGTAAACCCATGCTGTAATTTAACACTCTACTGTCGAGATTATAACCGATTTCTCCGTTTTGGAGCAGAGATCTGACAAAATGCTCTAGATCCGATCCGATTCGACGCAGATTGTATTCGGTTAAATCGGCACCACTGTAAGATTCTACTAGATCGTCGAATTGACCGTAAACTTTACGCAGTGTATCTTCTCGCCAAACAAGTTCGTTGTCAGGATCGACATCTAAAGTTAGCACTTGCTCGCTAGGAACCAGTTCATTTTTCTTTACTTCAGCGGTATAAATATGGATGTGGCGCGTTGTAGATTTTAGTAACATATAAAAATAGTGGTTTAGTGGTTTAGTGGTTTAGCAATATGGTAAGCACTGCTTGCCAAGAAGAGTTCGGAGAATCTCTGTTTATTGATAAATCATCACAACTGCGATAAATATTAATGGCGATCGATACTAGGTTTATCTATTCTAGATCGGCAGCGTCAAACTAGAGTCTAATTTTCATTTAAACCACTAAACCGCTGAACTACTAAACCACCAATTAACGTTCTTCCTTCCGAAACTCAGATGGACTCATCCGCATCGGCTGTGCGGGATTCCAGATTCCTACGCCGATGATTCGAGCATATTGACTACCACGCAGGAATCGATCGCGATATTTAGTACCACTAACATTAGCACCTAGTGAGCTGGGGGTTCGCATGTTGGCTAGGACACAACCATCTTTGAGGAGTTGTTCGTTGAGCAATTGACCATCTTTCCACAGATAGACGTATTTGCGACCGTATTTATCGGCCTCTGTAGACTCAAATTCGATGCCTACGCCGTCTTTGCTAGGTGTGGCGATTAACTCCTCCAATCTTTGTTTTGCTTGCTTACCCCAGGGTTCTTGCCCCAGATCTGGCGCGTCGATCCCTACCAATCTGCCCTGTTGAATTACTGGCGGTTGCTGGGATTTGTCGATCCATTCTACAGATTGTCCACTCAAGACACGACTAATCTGCACTGCTGGATATTTAGGCGGTGGTGCTTGACAACCAACAAGAACTAACAATCCAGATGCTCCTATGCACACAGATCTAAATCTAAGATCCATAATTTAGCTATCAACTATCAACTAAATCTAACCCTCATCCAAAGGTATTCCCTGCTTCACTTTACCCTTACCAAAGTAGCGTCCGAACTGGAGTTCGTAGACTTCATCCTCGTCCTGGGTTTCTACTTTCAAGTCGGAAAGCGCGTAACTGACACAGAGGAGGGCATAGCCTTGGCTTTGGAGTTGGGGCGAGAGTCCCATTGCTTCTGGTTGGTGGAGGTTGCCAGATTTGACTAATACGGCGCAGGCAGTACAGGCACCATTCCGACAGGAGAAGGGGAGTTTTAGACCACAATCTTCGGTACTATTGAGGATATATCGATCGCTTGGAACCGTTACTCGATCGTATGTGTCTGTTTTGCGATCGTAAATCTCGATCTGATAATTGTGAGTCATGATTTGCTGCTGATAGCTGGTAGTCGCGGTTGAAGGGATACCAGAAAATTAATCTTCAGCCACTAATGCTATTATCGGTTGACAGTTGGTAAAAGTCTAGGCTATGCTAGTCAAGCGTTAAAATCCGCACTTAGTTTGTGGAGGAGTGGCCGAGTGGTCGATGGCGCAGCACTGGAAATGCTGTGTAGGGCAACTTACCGTGGGTTCGAATCCCACCTCCTCCGTATCTAGACAAAAAAGCCTGAGACTGCAAAGTCTAAGGCTTTTTTGTTGGCAGAGGATCGATCCGATTGCCTCCGGCACGCTGCGCGTTGGCGGAGCCTGCGCTTTGCGCTTACGAGAATATTCAACGTAAAATCAATTAAAACATATCAGCCGGATCTGCTGCCCGTAACTTTCTCACGGCAATCGCCCCAGAAACGATACACATAATCATCGTTAAAATTAGTACTGTGGTGGCACGAGCGACAGTCATTAATAATGGTAAGCTAGTCGCATTTCGGGTCATTGTGTAGAGTCCGACGGCTGCAAACATTCCAGGGAAAAAACCAACGATCGATAAAATGATTGCTTCTTGAAAGACAACAGTTAATAGGTAAAAATCTGTGTAACCCATCGCTTTGAGGGTGGCATATTCAGACAAATGATCGGCAACATCAGTGTAGAGAATCTGATAAACAATCACAATCCCCACTATGAAACCCATTACTGTCCCCAGGGTGAAGATAAATCCGATCGAAGTCCCAGTTTCCCAATAAGTTCGCTCAAATTTAATAAATTCTGCTTTAGAAAATACTTTGACATCTTTTGGAAAAGATGCCTTCATTGAGGCAATAGTTGCCTCCACATTAGCACCTGGCTTTAATTTAACCACTCCAACATCAATTAATCCTCGCTCTCTTTGTTTGAACATCCGAGCGAAATTTGTATCACTAGTCATCAAATTTCCATCGGCACCAAATGATGCGCCCAGGGTAAATAAACCGCCGATATCTATTTTTCGTCCATCTACTTCTGTTTGCACCCGCTTTCCAGACTTGAATATTGTCGAAATATCCCCAAATTGGGCGCGAGATTTATCGTCAAATAAATAAGTATCTGGCAACTGCATCTTGTCTAGATTTTCGCCGACTCCTGGGAGTTCAAATAATTTTTTGTCGGCGGGATTGAAGCCAATCACCATGATTTGGCGGGTACTTTTATTCTCAGGATTTTTCCAAATTCCAAAGCCTAAATAGATGGGAGTAACAGAATCGACATCCTTAAAAGCCAGACTTTGATACAGTCGTCTGCGGGGAAAGGATTTCATGGCAATTAATGCCGTTGATTGGGGACTGATCAGGAAGACATCGCCGCTGACATTGGTATGGAATTTGACCGCGTTATCAAATAAAGCGTCCCGAAATCCTAACTGCATAAACATCAGGATATCAGCAAAACTAATTCCGGCGATCGCCACCAGCAGCCGGATTTTTTCATGACTGAGTTGTAACCAAGCAAGCGGAATTTTCTTAAACATTTTAATTAGTGGTTTAGTGGTTTAGCGGTTTAGTGGTTTAGCAAATAGTGATTAGCCTATATTTCATATTGGTTATTAGTGATTAATATTATCTAAATTGGGCATTGCCCAATCTACTAATTACAGATTGGCTATTCACTAAACCACTAACAACTAAACAACTAAACCACTAAATCCCTATTCCGTCTTAATCGAGATCGCAATCTTAGAGTTAGTCAGTCCTTTGACATTGCCGCTGTCGGCTGGATCGATCGCAATTTTGACTTCTACCACGCGCGAGTCAGAATCAGCCGCAGGATCGGTATTTAGGACATCCTGCTTACCGATTTGGAGTCCAATATAGCTAACCGTGCCGCGTAGATTTTGACTAAACGCGCCAGAGTCACTTTTAATTGTCGCTGCTTGTCCCACTTTGAGCTTGCGGACATCACTTTCGTAGACTTCAGCAACTGCAACCATTTGACTGGTTTGTCCCATTTCAACGATGCCTTTATCGCTGGGGCTTTCACCCGCACGGGAATGGACTTTGAGGATTTCGCCTGGGTTGGGAGCACGAACGTAGGCTTCGGCGAGTTCGGCTTGAGCTTGACGGGCGGTGGCTTGAGCGCGGGCGAGTTCTGCTTGAGCACCGATGACATCGACGCTGCGGACTTCGGAGATTTTGCTCAGGGTAGCTTTGGCTGCGGCGATTTGTTGCTTGGTGGTGGCGAGGGTTTTGTCGTAGTTGGCTTTGGCTTCGGCGATTTGCTGAACATTTGTCGTCGTCAGCTTATTTTGAGTCGCCTGATTTTCAATAATCTGCTGGCTGAGAGTAGCAACGGTTTGGTTATATTTAGATTGAGCCTCGGCGACTTGTTCGCGAATGGTTTCCACTTCCAATCGCTTGGCATCAACTTTGGTCGCTTCGATCGCTCGATCGGTATACAGTTGTTGAAAGCGTTTGTAGTCTACTTCGGCATTGCCTAGCTGTGATTTGAGACGGCGGATTGTGGCTGTCTGGGTGGGCTTTTCTCCGGCTAGCTGGGCATTGAGAGATTGAATCTTACCAGCTTGCGCCGCAGGTTCCCATTTTAGCTGTGCTTCGAGTCTGGCTTTGGTAGCTACATAAGTCGCGCCATCGCCCTTGAGCTGGCTTTCTAATCTAGCGACTTCTGCTGCTTGAGCACCGATTTCGCCTTGCTTGGCTCCAGCTTTTACCTTGGCAAGATTGGCTTGAGACACTTTGACATCTTCCATCACTTTGGCTAGGGATGCTTCCAGCCGCTGGCGATTGTCGAGGATCGCAATTACTTGTCCCCGCGTTACTTTATCGCCCTCTTTTACCAACAATTGAGCGATAGTGCCTTTGCCCCCTTGAGTACTGGGTGCTGATACTTTTGTCACTTCACCAAATGGCTCCAGCCGCCCCAATGCCGTCACAGCTTTGGCTGCTTCTGGCTTTGCAGCAATTTTGGCATTCTGAGCTGCTGATTCTGGCGGTTTCTGGGCAAACATCCCCGCATAGTGCAATCCATCGGGCAGGAGCAGGATCGCTGCTGTGGAAGCACCTACGGCAATCCAGCGCGTGAGGGGATTGAGGCTCCTAAATTTATCTACTACGAAATTATTGCCTGCCATAGGTGGTGAGTTGCTTTTTTAATTGCCTTAAGAGTTTACTTACCTGTTAGTTAGTTTAACCCAAAAATAAATAGTATGTCAATTAAGTTACAATTGCTCAAGCCTATGGCATAATAGGATTGTCGCTATATCTACATACTTACCGTTTAGTTAAATAGACTCCTGCGTCATCTTATTTACAATGCCCGCGATCGACAAGCAAAAGACTATTAAGCCCCCAAATTCGACTCGCAATTCTGAAGCAACGAAGAATCAAATCCTCGATGCAGCCGAGGCGGAATTTGCAGTGACTGGTTTGAGTGGTGCCCGCACAGAAGCTATTGCCGCCCAGACAGGCGTTACCAAGGCAATGATCTACTATTACTTTCAGAGTAAGGAAGAATTGTATCAGGCAGTATTAGAACGGTGTTTGGTGGGAATGCTGAGTATGGCAGAGGATCTGCAACTCGATCTGTTGCCGCCAGATGCCGCACTGGTAAGATTGCTCACCACTATGCTCCAATGCATGTCGGAAGAACCCCGCATTGGGAGTATTCTTTGCCTCGAAGCGATTCAGAATAAGGGAAAATATTATCCAAAACAATTGGGCAATATTCTCTATGGCACAATGATTCAAGTTCTAGAACGAGGGATTAAATCAGGTGTCTTTCGCCAACTCGAACCCCGTCACACGGCGGTAAATATCGTTGGTGCTTGTTCATTTTACTTTACCGCTAAAGAGAATCTCAAGTATTTATGGCCAGGTAAACGGTTACTGAGTAAAGAACTCCTTCAAAGTCATACGCAAGAATCGATCGATCTAATCATGGCAGGCGTAAGATTAGTTGATAGTTAATAGTTGATGGCTAATCCGTAAACTCCTTATCCCCTGTTCCGTCATGACTTTCTTTAACTTTGAAGCTGATTTTGTTGATTCGTTGCGGTGCATTCCGATGATTGTGCGGCTGAAGCTGGATACCTGTGGGGTAAAACTAAAGTTAGCTGAGTGGAATCACTTTTCCCAATCTGAGTGCGAACAATTAGTTGAATTGCCATGTGAGAAATCTGTCGAGGTTAATATATATAAAGAGTATGTGAGTAAGTTAATTTTTCAACATACTAAAAATGAAGCTAGCTTGCTATCGATCGATCCTCATCCGCCGTGGTTGAACGATCGTGAAATTCCAGCCAGCATCACCATTAAAGCTAGTGAATCGCAAACAGAGATTAGTTTGACTCAATGGTCAAGCCTCACCCCATTACAGAGATTTGCCCTGATTAAATTAACAAAATCTCAACATGAAAACAATAACTTCTTACCCGCGTTGTCAGAATTTGGCTTACTAAATTAATTAGATTATTCATCTACCTAATCTCTAACCCCTAAAGCCTAAAGCCTAATCCCTAACACCTAACCTAAATGCTAAACTTCAAATCTAAAGCACCCGAATTAGTAGATATCGATAGTGGTAATCTCGACAACATCGTCGTTGATGTCCATCAGCTCAATTATTACTTTGGTAAAGGCAACCTCAAAAAGCAGGTTTTATTTGATATCAACCTTCAAATTGGTAAAGGTGAAATTGTGTTGATGACAGGGCCATCTGGCTCTGGGAAAACTACTTTGTTAACCCTGTCTGGTGGCTTACGATCGCCACAAGAAGGCAGCATGAAAGTATTGGGTGTGGAAATGGTGGGAGCCAGCAAACGCCAAACAATTGCGGTGCGGCGGAATATTGGCTACATCTTCCAGGCTCACAACCTGCTCAAGTCTCTCACCGCCCAGCAAAATGTCCAAATGGCGGGACAGCTTCACGACAATATGAGCGGCAAAGAAGTCAAACAGCGGGCGATCGAAATGCTCGATGCCGTTGGACTGGCCGATCGCAAGTCCTACTACCCCGATAGTCTTTCTGGTGGTCAAAAACAGCGGGTCGCGATCGCCCGTGCCCTGATGAGCCACCCGAAGCTGGTGCTAGCAGATGAACCGACTGCTGCTCTAGATGGCAAATCAGGTCGAGAAATCGTCGAAATCATGCAGCGATTAGCCAAGGAGCAGGGTACAACAATTCTGATGGTAACTCATGATAACCGGATTCTAGATGTAGCCGATCGCATCGTCCATCTCGAAGATGGCTATCTGGCACAAAATGATGTCCTCACCGTGAGCGAATAGCAAAATTAATCGGCATCAGCTCGATCGGGATCGGGACACTACTGTTTGAACTGTAACTCAGATTGAGTTTTAGCTGAGGTCAAATAGTAAGATTTCAGCCGTACTATCAGTGGTTAGTTCTAGCAATTCTGGACTATTTACTTGCACACCATCTCCGGCTTGCAAGGATTGACCATTGAGTGTCACCAGTCCCCGCGCCACCTGAAGCCAAGCAAACCGACCTGGGACTACCTCGAACTCGATCTCATCACCAGCCGATAATACCGATACATAGAGGTTGATATCCTGATGAATGACCACCGAACCTTCTCGCCCATCCTTGGAGCCAACCAGCCGTAATTTCCCCTGTTTTTCTGCTAATGAAAAATTCCGTTGGTCATAGCGGGGGGTGATATTCTGACGATCGGGTAATATCCAAATCTGCAATAAGTGGAGTGGCTCGGTGTCTGAGTTATTAAACTCACTATGTTGAATCCCTGTCCCCGCACTCATAATTTGGACATCCCCAGGCAGAATAACCGAGCCAGTGCCCAGACTATCTTTGTGCGCCACCGCTCCCTCTAAAACATAGGTGAGAATTTCCATGTCGCGGTGTCCATGAGTGCCAAAACCTGCACCTGGAATCACTTTATCGTCATTAATTACTCGGAGCGATCGAAAGCCCATCCGATTGGGATCTTGAAACCCGCTAAATGAAAATGTGTGCCAGCTATCGAGCCAGCCAATTTGGCTATGTCCGCGCAGATTGCGGTCGTGGATTGTGTGAGTATTCGTAGAGATCATTTCAACACCTCTGCTATTGGTGGATTAATTTTAGCCACACGATCTTCAGTAGTGGCTATCTTAATCTTGGCACAGGATCCTACTTTGGATCATTACAATCCAATGTCGCAGTTGCAGTAGATTTAAAAGCTGAAGGCAACCGCTGCATCTCCAGACTCGATCGCCTGTAGCCCTTCAAATTGGACACCTGCACCATGTTCAGTTTCCCAATTACAGCCCAGCTCGATGTATGCTGGAAAATTCGGTGCGTTAACGTTATGCACGATTAGGAATGCAGGAATTCCATAATGTCGCCCTCTTGAACTAAATATTCCTTGCCTTCACTCCGCAAGACCCCTTTGTCTTTAGCTGCTTGCATCGAGCCATTGGCGACCATATCGGCATAGCTAATCGTTTTTGCCCGAATGAACCCCTTCTCGAAATCGGAGTGAATCACTCCGGCTGCTTGGGGCGCAAACATCCCTGCTTTAATCGTCCAGGCGCGGGTTTCTTTCGGCCCTGTGGTGAAGTAAGTCCGCAGTCCGAGCAGGTGATAGGTAGCGCGAATTAGTGACTTCAAGCCGCCTTCAGTTACGCCTAGTGATTCGAGGAATTCGGCTTTTTCTTCGGCGGGGAGTTCTAGTAGTTCGGCTTCTACTTGGGCTGAAACGATCGTTACTTGAGCATCTTCGGCGGCGGCGACTAATCTTACCTGTTCGACGAAGTGGTTTCCGGTGGCTAGATCGTCTTCCGAGACATTCGCGGCATAGATCATTGGTTTGCGGGTGAGCAAGCCCAATCCTTTGACGCTTTCACTCTCTTCTTCACTTAGCTCGACTTTACGCGCTGGTTTACCTGCATTGAGTTCGACTAGAAGTTTTTCGAGAGCGACGACTTCGATTTGGGCTTCTTTACTAGTTTTGGCAGTTTTTCGCGCTCGATCGATCCGCTTCTCGATTTGGTCGAGATCGGCGAGAATTAATTCTAGGTTGATTACTTCAATGTCTTGCTTGGGGTCTACCACACCCGATACATGGATGATATCGTCATCCTCAAAACAGCGCACGACTTGCACCAGGGTATCTACTTCCCGAATGTGTGACAGGAATTTACTGCCCAATCCCTCACCCTTACTGGCACCTTTAACCAGTCCAGCAATGTCTACAAACTCTACCCGCGTCGGGACGATATCCTCGGATTTTGACATGCCTGCTAGGACTTGCAGCCGCTCGTCAGGTACTGATACACTACCGACATTGGGTTCGATCGTGCAAAAAGGATAGTTAGCAGCTTCAGCTTTAGCATTGGCAACTAGGGCATTAAATAAGGTCGATTTGCCTACATTTGGCAGTCCCACGATTCCAGCTTTTAGCATGTTCTAGTCTAAATATTTTTGCTACTTCTCTCGATCGATTATACCTTCTTCCTCGTGTCAAGTTGGATATCTAAGGATGGTGGATAGTGGATCGTACATCTAGGGCGGGCATGAAGCCGCGCCCCTACACAATTAATCTGTAGGGGCGCGGCT
>JANXVE010000172.1 GCA_025351825.1 Chamaesiphon sp. 341R_metabat_111
CCCCCTTTTTACCAATCTGGGATCTCCAAATGCTTGCGAGTCAATTTGTTCTGCATGGATTAAAATTGGGTTTTCCATATGCGCTTACACTTTCTAGGTCTTTTTGATTCTAAACTGACTTGTGTATACACCGTAGCCTTAAAAAGGGGGGCTAGGGGGGATCTAGATCTCGAAACGAAGTCCATCCAACTTGTGTATACACCGTAGCCCCTCGATCGAGGGGATCTGGGATGGGATAAAAATCTACGCAGTAATTTAAACTACGCTATTTAATTCCCTTTCTTAGCAGCCGACTCGACATCATCCTTAAATGACTTGGCATTTTCTTTGACATTTTCAAATCCCTTGCGAGTGCCTTTAGAAACACCATCAACGGTTTCTTTTGCCGATTTACGGACACTGTCGGCAGTATCTTCAACTCTTTCTTTAATGCCCTTTTTATCGAATTCCTTCTCGATTTGCTTCAAAGGATTTGTATCTTTTTGCACCAAATCCTTGGCTCGATCGACTAATCGATCGACTTTGGCATCTGTTTTGGAAGTATTGACACGCGGATCGACATCACTGTAGTTATTCATCCCGCCCGCCTCTGGCGTAATTGGCTTGTACAGGGAAGTAATCTTACCTGGTGGTGGATTTTCCAAATTTTTCTTGGCAGCTACCTCAGAGCTGTTGTTGCAGGCAGTAGTTGTCACCAAAAGTGCGATCGCTAAAAGACTTAGTACCGCTCGATAAAGTGATTTTAATTTAAAAGATCGCAATCCGCTTTTTACCATGTCGATCGAGTTAATCATTGTTAGGTATGTCTGTGATTACTACATCTCGATCGTATCAAGTCACACTGACTAATTACTAGCATCTAAAGATAGATCGATCGCTCTACCAAAAGATAGATTATTGGTGGGGCAACTCACAAATTGCCCCACCAATAATCTATCTCGATTCTGTCCCTTGATTGGGCGAGCCTTCAACAGTTGGATTGTCCACGGCTGCTGATTCGGGATCTGCACCTGGGCGCACATCTGCTTTCATGTCACCTTGCCCCGTGCGGCGGGTAGCTGGCTCGATGGTTGTTTGCTTACCTCCAGGCGAAGCAGTCGATTTGGATTTAGCAGTCGGTGCGGCTGTTTCTAGCAGCTCGTGCAATCCAAAGTTATTGGTATTGACACCTGCATAATTTACTTTATCAAACCGGACAATTACCGGATATTTGATGCCGCTTTTGTCCATCGCAGCCACGGTACCTTCTTCCCGAAACCAGTAAGATTCTGGTCGCAGAATCCGAACTTTAGACCCACGTTCAATCATCAGATTTTCCTCAGCAATGTTGTAGTTCATGGATGCCAATGACGATAGCAAACAAACTAACGATCGAGCATCTATCAAAAGGTAGACAAATAATTAATTTTGAGATTAACTAATAATTACGATTTTCGACCAGCGCGGACTCGTTGGCGTAGCCTTTCTGTTCGCGGAGCGTCTGCCTCAGCAGAAAGAGATTCGCGTCAAGATTTGACCTGTTTTGACTCGATCGCCTACATTTACATTCAACTGTCGTTTCGATCGATTGTGAAGTACAGTTTTTCCCCCCTTCAATATCTAAAGAAACTGCTGTATCTCTCTAAAGGCATTAACTAGATCTACATATAGAAGGATGGCTGCAAATAATATCTCTCATATCGTTAGAGATGAACGAGTTATCACAACGTTAGTACATAGGAAAAAGTAAACATGGCTCTCTACAAAATCAAAGACTTTGACCCTGACTACAAGAACCACTCTCACGATCCTGACATCAAAGGACTGTCTATGTATGCCGGAACTGAGAAAATCGGGTCTATTGATGACATTTTAGTAGATGAGGAAGGCAAATTTCGCTACTTAATAGTTGGTACTGGTGGCTGGATCATGGGCAAGAAAGTACTCTTACCCATTGGACGCGCTCGGATCGACTACAGTGGCAAACGAGTCTACGCCGACAATCTCACCAAAGTACAGGTTGAAGCCCTGCCTGAGTTCACCGATGACCTGTTGCTGGACTACGACAAAGAGGAGCAGGTACGCGGTGTCTATCGCTCTGCAACACCAAAAATGTCGAACGCACCCGCTGCAATGGGAGTTGGCTATGCTGGGGCTACGTCGGCTCCAGCTACCAACAATACCGAACCCATGCTCGATCTGGAGGCTGGTTATGCAGGTTACGATCGTGAAACCTATGGTTATGAAAAAGAACCCGATCTATACGATCTAAGCGAACAAAATCATCCGAATTTGAAGCTGTACGAGGAGCGGTTGATTGCCAGCAAAAATCGGCAAAAAGCTGGCGAAGCAGTGATCGGCAAACGGGTTGAGACTGAAACTGCCAATGCTTCTGTTGCGGTTGAGAAAGAGCGCGTCATCGTCGAACGGATTCCAGTCAATAGCACTGTAGTTAGTCCCGGCGAAGCCAATTTCCAGGAAGGGGAAGTGGCTCGCATAGATGTCTATGAAGAAGTGCCTGAGTTTCACAAAGAGGCATTTGTGCGCGAAGAAGTGCGAGTTAGCAAAGTCGTAGACAAAGAAACTGCTACTGCTCAAGAGCAACTCCGGCGCGAAGAGCTAGATATTGATACTGAAGGTCATCCAGTAGTTAAAAATATCTAATCGATCTTTTCTGCGTGGGTTAATTTTGTCGATGGCAAGATTGATTCGCGCAGCTAACAGCACCATTGAAGGGATAACTATGATTTCTGAGCAACTCGACCACAGTGAGCATGATTCCATAGTAGAGAATTACCAGCAAGTCGATCCTACCTCAAATATTTTGACCCAAGCAACTTTTTCTTTATTAGAAGAACGCTTGCGGGTCGAGCTGATTCAGCGCAAGGTTGGTGAGCTGGTCATCCGCAAAGAGATTGAGACGCAGCTTGTTAGCGTTCAAGTACCTGTCAGGCGTGAAAAGTTGATAATCGAACAAGTAAGTCCAGCATATAAACTGCTTGCCGAAATCGATCTAAGTCAACCTATTGACTCTCTAACTGCAATTGTCGATTCAATATCTGGCAGGGTCATGTCGGCGAGTAGCGATGCGGCATCTAGTCCGGTCGGAATCGATCCTCAACCCGAAAATTTAGAGCGACGAACAACGCCGACAGTTTATGGTTCTACCGATTCACTCAGAGCGGCTAGCGAACTATTGCACGCACTTGCTAGTTTACCCAGTCATGATTGCGGATCTGTTCGGATTGAGATTGCGCTCAAAGATGCCAGACATCAAGCTAACTATCAGGCCTTGGTCGATCGCTATTGTCAGGCTTGAATATATTCGATCTCTACCAAAGAATATACCTCTAATTGTAGATGAAAAGCGATCCTGGTCACAGATATGATTTAGATATAAATTAGTTGAACTACCCCCACAAATGTGATGAAAAATAACATTATCAAAGACGATCGCGAAATTAGCATGAAGTCAGAATCTTTTGCTACAGATGTATCTGATGATGACTCAACTGCAACAGCTAAAAACTTACCAATTGAGACATTTGAAATGAACACTAATAATCTAGCCGAGCTGTCCGAGCCGAACGCGCCAGCCCACCCTATAGAGATGGTGGAACCCACCGAACCAATGACGATGGCTAACGAACCAATTCTCGATCCAGCACCAGTGCCAATGACGATCGCTGACGAACCAATCCTCGAGCCAGCAGTACGTGTACCAATGGCGATATCTGACGAACCCATCGCCGATCCAGCAGCAGCTATGCAATCTAGCCAAACAGAGCTAGCAGTATTGTTTGAAAATGCCAAGTCCACCGCAACTGATTTTTTCAATAATAATCAGCAGATTTTTATCACCGTGGGCTGGATTTTACTAGCTATCTTTGGTGTTAAAGTTGTGTTTGCCACATTGGGTATTATTGACGACATTCCGCTAGTTACACCGCTAATTAAACTGGTGGGTTTGGTGTCAATAGTCCGTTTTTCTTGGCGGTATTTGATTCGGGAGCACGATCGTCAAGAGCTAATTGAAATTATCGATCGTAAGAAAGTAGAAGTATTAGGCAATCGCCAACCACTTTCTTGAATCGGTCAATAAGTAAGAAGGCCAGGGTAATTCAATGATTACCCTGGCCTTCTTATTTATTAGATCTTTCAACAGTTGAAAAATATTAGTAATTAGCGTAGATCTTAGGGTACCCATTAAGCGGCGTTTTTATGCGGGGGTTCCCCCCGCATAAGAAGACGACAAGACAGCGGCTCACCTTTGGACGGGTTCCCCGTCAAAAAAGGTGAGACAGCGACGCATCGACTGGGAGGTTTCCTCCCAGTTGTGTGCGTCAAGACAAGACAGGGCACCCCTACACAATTAACCTGTAGGGGTGC
>JANXVE010000009.1 GCA_025351825.1 Chamaesiphon sp. 341R_metabat_111
GACAAGACAGCGGCTCACCTTTGGACGGGTTCCCCGTCAAAAAAGGTGAGACAGCGACGCATCGACTGGGAGGTTTCCTCCCAGTTGTGTGCGTCAAGACAAGACAGGGCACCCCTACACAATTAACCTGTAGGGGTGCCCTTAATGGGTACCCAAAAATCTACGCTTCTACCAACTTCTCTGCACTGGTGCAAGATATGAGATAGTTTCAATCTAAATTGAAGTTTTTAAAAATTAACAGCCCTCTAATCGAGCATCCTCGTTGATATTAGTTGCGATCTCCACGAAAAAAACCACAGGTAACAGCGTTGAATCTTGAGCTAGTCGATCGACAAACTCCCCAATGCCATCAATCCCGATCGACTGTAAAATCTTGAGTAGATTACTACTATCACCAATCAATTTAGCCACATCAATACCCGCATACACGGGCTGATAATAGGGCAATCTACCAATCCCCTCACCCAACAACGTCACCGCACCGCGCCAGTTACGATTGTGGAGATGATAGCAAGCTACCGCAATTTGGAGCACACCTTGATAAAATTTCTTGTCTGGATCGATCGAGTCCATCCACAACGCTTCGAGGGTATCATGACAAGCATAATATTCCCTAGCATTGAACTCAGAAATACCCTGTAGCCATTCCGATGGTAAGCTCTCAGTCATAGATGCTCGAATCCAAGTAAAATCGATCGTAACTAAACATCCGACCTGCGACCATGACCCATTCTACCGATATTCCGACCCTCGTAAGCTGGATGGCTGGAGATTTTAGCAATCAAGCACAAGCATTTGAAAACCCGCCATTTTTCGCCCATATTCGGGTGTGTATGCGCCCATTACCCTACGCGCTAATGGATGGAGTCGGTTTATTTCTCGAACAGGCGTATGATTTTCAGCTCCACAACCCTTATCGATTGCGGGTGTTAAAATTTGTGGTCATCGACGGTAAAATCGAAATCGAACACTACACGATCGAACCTGAAGCCGAATTTCATGGAGCCGCCCGCAACCCAGCCATCCTCCAGCAACTCACCCGCGACAAAATTATCAAAATGTCCGGCTGCACCATGATTACCGAGTGGACTGGCAGTACATTTAAGGGCTACGTCGAGCCTGGAAAAGGCTGTAAAGTCTTTCGGAATGGCAAAGATACCTATCTAGACAATAGCTTTGAAATCAGTCCCCAGCAGCTAATTAGCCTCGATCGCGGACTGGACATGGAAACCAACGAACGAGTCTGGGGATCGATCGCAGGTCCCTTTGAATTTACGCAGACAGCCAGTTTCACCGATGAAGTGGAAATCAGTGGAAATTAGTTGATAACACGAGCATTTCTCTACAGCCTAAAACCTAAAGCCTAAAGCCCAAAGCCTAATTTGCGTTACCTTCTCTTCTACAAACCCTACGGTGTCCTGAGTCAATTTACCGACGATGGTGGCAGACAGACACTCAAAGATTACATACCCATCCCTGATGTCTATCCTGTGGGGCGATTGGATTGGGATAGCGAGGGCTTGGTATTATTAACCGATGATGGACGACTGCAACATCGACTCAGCGACCCCAAATATGGTCATCCGCGCACCTATTGGGTGCAAGTCGAACATATCCCCGATGACGTGGCACTAGAGCGACTAACGGCAGGTGTACAAGTGCAGGACTACCGCACCAAACCAGCAAAAGTCCAGCTACTATCCACTGAACCCTCTCTACCACCGCGAGATCCACCAATTCGCGATCGACAGAATATCCCCACCGCTTGGCTCGAACTAACCTTAACCGAAGGTAAAAATCGCCAGGTTCGCCGAATGACAGCCGCCGTTGGCTTTCCCACATTAAGATTAGTTCGGACTGCGATCGGGAAATTATCCATCGAAGGTTTATCATTAGGATCCTGGCGAGATTTGACGGGTGCTGAGATCGACGTATTAAAAAGAAAGTAAACAATTATTTTGGCAATTTGAGGTCGTTTTTGGAGTGTAAGACGATCTATTTAGAATAAAAAAAGATGTGTGACAAAATTTCGATTCGTCAACGATCGATCTCAATTATATTTGTGCTATTCATCGTATTTTGCCTGCAAGCATGTAAAGTCGAGCAAAAGCATGGTGCCACAACGCCGAATCGGATCATCGAAGAATACCTGCTAGCTTTAGAAAATAGAGATGATGCGTTGTTACGCAAGTTGGCACCAGCGCAGGCTGTTGTCGGCAGTGAAATTAAGGCTAAAATCAGTAAGATGGGCGGACACAAAATCAAGAACCCTCAGATTAGCTATACCAAATCTAAGCCAACCTTATGGGCTGCGAGAATACGCGGATTTTATCTCGATCGAGCTGGTAAACGGAATAACTTTGACGAGTCGATCGAGATCGAATATCAGAGTAAGGGTCAAGTTAAACTATACGGTGGAAGCTGGTATTTATTACTCAAAGACAAGTAACAAGTTAAAACCTGTTGTTTTCTAATATCAGATCTAGCAATCCATTTATTGTAGGTGAATCATCGTTTAGTCTCCAGACGATCGCAATCGTAGCGAGCTTTTCTGTCCCAAACGATGCCACAATCGGTTTATAAACTACGCCCTGACGTTGAGCTTCTTGAATTGATTCAGGCAAGATCGATACGCCCATATTTGCAGAGACTAAGCTCACGATCGTTTGCATTTGAATACATTCTTGAACTACCTGGGGACTAAATCCAGCCGCCTGACAGATTGCAATAATCGGATCGTATAGTCCAGGTGCAAGTTGACGTGGAAAGAGAATAAAAGGCTCCGTTGCTAATGATGAGAGTTCGATAGTATCTAACCTTGCTAAATGATGATCGATCGGTAAAGCAACTACTAAAGATTCCTGAAAAATTATTTGACTGGCAAAATCTATCCCAATAACTGGTGGACGGATTAATCCAACATCGATTCTACCTTCTCGTAACCAGATTAACTGTCGATCGGTAGTTAATTCATGCAGCTCAATTTGGACATGAGGATAGCGATCGCGAAACTGCTGAAGCATCACGGGTAGAATATTATAAGTCGCCGAACCAACAAAGCCGATCGAGATTTGACCGAGTTCACCCCGACTAGTTTTCTTACCAATATCGATCGCCCGATCTAGTTGTTGAAAGATCTGAGTTACTTCAACTAAAAATGCCTGTCCAGCGGGAGTAAGTGAGATCGATCGTTTAGTTCGATTAAATAATTCAAAACCCAATTCTGCTTCTAAATCTTGGATTTGCTTACTCAATGGTGGTTGAGCAATATGTAATTTTTCTGCCGCTCGTCCAAAGTGCAATTCAGTAGCAACGGTACTAAAATAACGTAAGTGTCGTAGTTCCATGCAGAAAATCTCATCGGTATTGAACGCTTGAAAACCCAGCCTAAATCTCATCCGTCGCCCGCCCAAATTAAATGGTTCCGTCAGCGACTTTCTCTGTGGGGAGTTGCCAATCGACGTGACTATCCCTGGCGAAAGACTACCGATGCTTATCACCTTCTCGTCGCCGAATCCTTGCTTCAAAGAACCGACGCAAATACAGTTGCGCCAATTTACGAATTATTCCTAGAGCATTATCCTACCATCTCCGATTTAGCCGCCGCCAACCGTGAAGATGTTGCCAAAATCCTCACACCCTTGGGATTACTATTCCGTGCCGAACGTCTACAGCAGTGCGCTGAAATCATCATCAGCCGATATGATGGCAACGTACCCAAAAACCAAAAACAACTGCTAGGATTGCCAGGAATCGGCGACTACACAGCAAGGGCAATCGGCTCTCAGGCATTCAACCAGCCGCTAGCAGTATTAGATGCGAATGTGGCGCGGATTCTCGAACGCTTCTTTGGTTTACAGGGCGAAAGAGTCAAATCTCGCTGCAAAATACTCTGGGGTGCCGCAGATCTCATCGCCCCAAAAAAGGATGTAGGAACCTGGAATCTCGCGCTGCTAGATTTTGGCGCATTGACTTGCAAAGCTCAAAATCCAGACTGCAATCATTGTCCGCTCACATCAAAGTGTCAATGGAATACCGATCGACTAATACTTTAAAAGTATCAATTACGATATTAATATATATTGGACAATCATGAATATCCTTGTCTATAGTTAAGAGTACACAACAACGATTATTAATTACGGCGAGAGATTGATATGGTGAGTTTATGGTCTACAGAGGAGAACTCGTGATGAAATTTACCAGAATCACAGTCGATTCACGACAGATGGGTGGAATACCTTGCATTAGAAGCTTGAGAATTCCAGTTACTACGGTTGTAAGTATGATTGCGGAAGGGATGACAGAGTTAGAAATTCTGAGATCTTACCCCGACTTAGAAGCGGCAGATATCAAGGAATCGCTACTATATGCTGCACGATTACTACAAGAAGGTGAGTTGCCTCTTGCAAGCTGATGAAATTTCTAATAGATAATGCTTTATCTCCTCAAATAGCAATTGGGTTAGTCGAAGCTGGATATGATGCGATCCATGTCCGTGATTTGAAAATGGGGACTTCTCCAGATATTGATATCTTTGATTTAGCAATCGCCGAGCAACGTGTGGTTATATCTGCTGACACGGATTTCGGGACTTTGTTATCGTTGCGGTCAGAAAAATTTCCATCTGTCATTTTATTTCGGCGAGGTATTTCACACATTCCCCAAATACAATTATCGATACTAATGCTTAACTTGCCAAATATCACTGACTTACTTGAGCAGGGAAGCATTATTATCTTTGATAAAAATAGAATTCGTACCAGAAGGCTACCAATTAACGATCGAGAAGATAACTAATATAAAACGACCATTTACCCTCTAAATTAAAGCTATGAGTAAAAATACATTATTCGATAAAGTCTGGGAATCCCACACCGTTAGCATATTACCTTCAGGACAAACCCAGCTATTCATCGGCTTGCATCTGATCCATGAAGTTACCAGTCCTCAAGCATTTGCGATGATGCGCGATCGAGGATTGAAAGTTCCCTATCCCGAACGTACCGTCGCCACCGTCGATCATATCGTACCGACTGAAGACCAATCTCGTCCACTTGCCGATAGTCTGGCGGAAGAGATGATGCAGCATCTCGAAAATAATACCAGAGAGCATGGGATTAGATTTTACAACGTTGGTTCCGGCAGCCAGGGCATTGTCCATGTAATTGCTCCCGAGCAAGGGCTAACCCAGCCAGGAATGACGATCGCCTGTGGAGACAGTCACACCTCTACCCACGGTGCATTTGGTGCCATAGCGTTCGGAATTGGCACCTCTCATGTGCGGGACGTATTAGCATCCCAAACCCTAGCTCTAGGCAAATTAAAAGTCCGCAAAATCGAAGTCAATGGCACCCTTCAACCAGGGGTATATGCCAAAGATGTCATCTTGCATATCATCCGCAAACTTGGTGTTAAAGGTGGTGTGGGCTATGCCTATGAGTTCGCTGGAACCACCTTCGAGCAGATGGATATGGAAGCTCGAATGACTGTCTGTAATATGGCGATCGAAGGTGGAGCCAGATGTGGATATATCAATCCCGATCGAGTCACGTATGATTATCTCAAAGGACTAGATTTTGCACCCAAAGCACAGGATTGGGACAAAGCCGTCGCTTGGTGGGAAAGTCTCCGCAGCGATAAAGATGCTCAGTACGATGATATCGTCGTCTTCGATGCCGCCGAAATCGCACCGACAATCACTTGGGGAATCACCCCCGCGCAGGGTATCGGCGTAGACGAACCGATTCCAACAGCAGCACAGATGCCAGAAGATGAGAGAGCAATCGCCGAGGAAGCTTATCAGTACATGGATCTCGCTCCAGGTACCCCAATTATCGGCACCAAAGTCGATGTTTGCTTCGTCGGAAGCTGTACTAATGGACGGATCACCGACTTACGCGAAGCCGCTAAATTCGCCGCTGGCAAACAAGTAGCCACCGGAGTCAAAGCCTTCGTCGTTCCTGGCTCCGAGCGGGTGAAAAAACAAGCCGAAGCCGAAGGATTAGACGTGGTTTTTAAAAATGCAGGCTTTGAATGGCGCGAGGCTGGGTGCTCGATGTGCTTGGCGATGAATCCCGATAAGCTCGTCGGACGACAAATCAGCGCATCATCTTCCAATCGTAACTTCAAAGGTCGTCAAGGTTCTTCATCGGGGCGGACATTACTAATGTCGCCAGTGATGGTAATCGCGGCGGCGGTAACGGGGAAAGTAACCGACGTGCGGGAATTGATGAATTAAAATGGTTTTTATTCGGTTGGTAAAATACGGTAATTTTACAATCGATTATTACTGGTGGAGTTGGACGGGTTCGCTTTATAGTTATTGGTATAAATCGAAATTTAATAGCATAAACAAAGCCAGCTACAGCATATACAAACAATTCTAAATTTAGAATCGGTTAAAATACGCCACCAACTCGTAGGGGCTTTGTTTATGCTAGAAATATGCGCTTTTTACAACAATTTTCAAACGAACCTGCCCAACCCCACTAACATATTAATAAATTCAAAACTATCGAGTGAAATCAATATGTCATATAGTAATTTCACCCTGAGCAAAGTCAAATCTGACTTTGCAATTATCACAGATGAAACGCAAGATTTATTTGCAGAAATCTCCCCTGTTCAGCCTAGTGATTTGCTATCGTTTGTACTCAAAGATCAGATCCCGTTAGCCAGTGCGATTAATACCGAAAAAGCTCGCTCAGAACTAGTGATCATGCCGATTCTGATGGAAGTTCGACGACTACTTAAAAATCAGATTTCGATCTTTTCTGGCAGCAGCTTTGAAGTCGATCCGAGTCAAGGTTTAGATGGACGTTGTGATTTTATATTGAGCCGATCGCCAGAACAGTATTATATTGCTAGTCCTGTACTGACGATCGTTGAAGCAAAAAACGAAAGTATTCCGAGTGGATTAGGTCAATGTATCGCCACGATGTTTGCTGCTCGATTATTTAATCAAAGAGAAGGAAATCCAATCGATCCTATATATGGTGCTGTAACTACCGGAATGCATTGGAAGTTCTTAAAATTAAAAGAGCAGATTGTATTCATAGATTCCAATGAGTACTACATTAAAGAAATCGACAAAATCTTAGCTATTTTGCTCAGTAACTCAGTCTATGGTACGGAGGTCATTTAATGATTAGAAAAGTTGAAGTCGTTCTACACGATTCAAATTGGCTTAATCTATTCGAGACTGAATCTAAACAAATTGCGATGGCGTTGGGTGAAAATGCCATTGAAATTCATCACATCGGCAGCACCTCGATCGAGACAATTTATGCTAAACCAATTATTGACATCTTAGTTGAAGTTAATTCTATTCCTCAAGTGGATTGCCAGAATTCATTAATGCAATTACTCGGTTATCAGTGCATGGGCGAATTTGGGATTGAAGGAAGACGTTTTTTCTTGAAAGACGATCGGGATGGAATTAGAACTCATCACATTCATGTCTTCGAGGTTGGTTCAGTGCAGATTACCAGACACCTCGCATTTAGGGACTACTTGAATGTTCATATCGAAGATGCACTAACATATAGCTTATTAAAACGGTCGTTAGCACAGAAATACCCAAATGACATTCAGGGATATATAGATGGAAAGCACGATTTTATTCAGGAGATCGATCGTAAAGCGGCAGAGTGGCGAAGGCAAAATTCATCATAATCAGAAACAAAATTGAAAGATTTATAAGTTTAAAGTTTAACACTGGTAATTACCATGATTCAACTCCAAGAAAAACTGATAACTAACACCTGGATCGAAGCAGATTGGGTAAATTACATTACAATAATCGAGTCTCCAGAACATGAAAAACATCAAGGCTATTATTATAATGGCTACATGAGGATTGAAGATATGCCAACAGGTGCAGACCACTCTCGCTATCATGTACTCATGACATTTGCCATCAATCTATTTTGTACGATCGGGGAGATTTCAATTAATGGATTTGATAATTGTAGCTATCGTAAAATTGGCATCAGAGAATGTCAACCCGATCTATCGTATTACTGTGGAGAAAGAGCGACATTAGCACCTGTCGGTACATCTATTGTCAATTTGGATGAGCAAGCTACTCCAGATTTAGTAATTGAGATTTCCAACACTAGTATTAGCGGCGATCTCGGTGCGAAACGTTTTTTATACGAAGAGATGGGCGTTGCAGAATATTGGATTATAGATGTTCAGAATACCCTGATTTATGCGTTTGAAATAATCGATCGAGGGAGCAAGCGGATCGATAATTCGTTGGTATTGCCTGGACTATCGATCGAGACTATCACCGAAGCATTAAATCGTAGCAAAGAACAAGATCAATCCCAAGTCGGCAAATGGCTAATGAGTGAATTCCAAACTTAAACCATCTACCATTCACTAACTAAAAATTATGTCACAACGTCAAAATATCTCCACCGGATCGAAATGGGAACCAATCCTTGGTTACTCCCGCGCTGTCAAAATTGGTAATACTATCCACGTTGCTGGTACCACCGCCTCAAATACCGCAGGCGAACTAGTCGGTATTGGCGATGTCTACGCCCAAACCAAGCAAATCATCCTCAATATCGAATCCGCCCTCCAACAAGCTGGAGCCAGCCTTTCAGATGTCGTTCGTACCCGCATTTATTGCACCAACATCGATGAATGGGAACTCATCGGCAAAGCCCACGGCGAATTCTTCAGCGAGATCCGCCCTGCGATGGCACTGGTAGAAGTCAGCCGTTTGATCGCCCCCGATATCTTAGTTGAAATCGAAGCTGAAGCGATCGTGCAATAAATTTCAGCTAGCACTAATCTCTTACCCCTCCCCTTTCCAAGGCTACCGTGTATACACAAGTTTTATTTGCTTCGTTTCTAGGTTAATTGCCCCCTAAATCCCCCAATTATGGGGGACTTTCCAGAGATTGGCTCCCCCAGAATTGGGGGCTGGGGGGCGAATCGATCGAGTATTCACCAGA
>JANXVE010000015.1 GCA_025351825.1 Chamaesiphon sp. 341R_metabat_111
CCCCTACACAATTATCTGTAGGGGCGGTGCTTCATGCCCGCCCTAGATCTACGCCGCAACCCTAGCATTTTGTTGGATGTTCCACAATCCAGCGTAGATTTTATTCACCGCCAATAACTCATCATGAGTGCCAGCCTCAACTAATTCCCCCCGATCCATCACGTAAATACAGTGAGCATTGCGAATAGTCGAGAGCCGATGCGCGATCGCAATTGTAGTTCGATCGACAGTTATTTTATCGAGAGATCTTTGAATTGCGGCTTCAGTTTCATTATCGACAGCGGATGTTGCTTCGTCCAGAATTAAAATGGGCGGATTCTTTAATACCGCACGAGCGATGGCAATCCGTTGGCGTTGTCCCCCAGATAATTTTTGTCCTCTCTCGCCAACAATCGTGTCATATTGCTCTGGTAATCGATCGATAAAATCATCAGCTTCAGCAATTTTGGCAGCGGCAATTACTGACTCTATGGTTGCATCAGGCGTACCGTAAGCAATATTCTCACGCACTGAACCGTGGAATAGAAAGATATCCTGACTGACTAAACCGATCGATCTGCGTAAATCAGCCAGATGTAAATCTTGAATATTTAAACCATCTAATGTAATCGTGCCTGAGTTAATTTCATACAGGCGTAGCAACAGTTTGACTAAAGTACTTTTGCCCGAACCTGTCGCACCAACGATCGCAATAGTTTGTCCAGCAGGAACTTTTAATGACAGCTTATTTACGACAGCCGATCGATCTGGATAGGCAAAAGTGACATCTTTTAATTCAATTTCACCGCGCACTTGGGGCAGAGTCAAGCTACCAGAATCGATCGCAATTGGTGCGTCTAATAAATCCATCACCCGATTAGTCGAAGCCATCCCCCGTTGATAGAGATCCAACGTCTCACCCAAGCGCGTAAGCGGCCATAATAACCGTTGAGTCAGATAAATCAAAATACTATAGGTACCTACCCCCAATTCACCCTTTACCGCAGCAAGTCCACCGAGTAATAGTGTCATCGTAAAGCTAAATAAAACAGCCATCCGAATCAGCGGGACAAACGCCGCACTAACCTTAATCGCTCGACGATTGCTCTGACGATAGGCTTCACTATCAGCGCGGACTCGATCGAGTTCATAAGCCTCAGTCGTAAAACTTTTGATCGTTGTAATACCACCTAAATTATTCGCCAACCGACTATTTAATAAGCCAACTTTTTCACGAACATTTGCATAGTAGGGTGCAAGAGTTTTTTGGAACCAAATTGAACCGACAATAATAATTGGAATCGGTACCATCGACCACCATGCCAGTCCTGGAGCAAGTACGAAGAATACACCGCCAATGACGATCGCATTAGTCAGGACTTGAATAATCTCATTTGCACCCACATCTAGAAATCGTTCGAGCTGGTTGATATCATCACCCAAAATCGACATCAAATTGCCAGTACTTTGATTTTCAAAATAAGCCAGATCTAATGATTGAATGTGCCCATAAGCATCGAGCCGGAGATTGTGCTGAATCTTCTGGGAGAGGTTGCGCCAGAGATTGGTGTAGACATATTGAGAAACTGATTCCAATACCCAGACAACAACAGTAATCATCGTCAGGATAATTAATTGTTGCTCGACATCCCGAATTCCTAACGTAGCAATAAATGAATCTTGCTTTTTGACAACGACATCCACCGCCATTCCAATTAGGATTTCTGGCGCGACATCACAGAGTTTATTAAACACTGACGAAATCGTTGCTTGCCAAGTTTGACTACGATAATGTCGCCCGTAGGCTAGTAATCTTTGCAGGGGGTGAGAGTTACTATTCATGTCGCGATCTAAACTTGTGCATCTTCCTCATAGTAGACGTAATCTCGCCATTTGCAGTCGATTCATTTTTAAAAACCACTGAAGTCGATGCTAATTCTCAGAGGCTACCGCCAACGAGATTAGTTTGCGGTACGATCGAGATGTATTTTTACTCACTAAACCAAAATATTATGGCAGCAGATCCCCTTACTCCCGAAATTAGCGATCGTATCTGCAAGCACATGAACGACGATCATGCGTCCGCAGTGCTTACCTACGCTCAAGTCTTTGGCAAAGCTCCTGCCGCTGAGGCAGCCGCCATGAGTGCGATCGATCCCCTCGGCATGGATCTCACCGCTCAAGTCGATGGTAGCACCGTCAGCCTGAGAATTCCATTCGATCGGGAACTCACCGACTCCGAAGACGCTCACCAAGTCCTCATCGGCATGATCAAAGAAGCCCGTAAGCTTGCAGCGACTTGATTTTGATTTCGATGGGGCGTGGGAGTGCGGGGGTACGGGGGCATGGGGGCATGGAGTGTGGGAGAAAAACTTATCATGTCTCTTTCTCCCGCGCTCCCGCGCTCCCACACCCCCATGCCCACATCCAGGTGTGGACGACACTACAAAAACAGCAGTTTTCCACACCTATCGAATTGGTGGCGATCGAGAGATGATAGAGACAGCTCAGAAATAGCTTAAAGGAAACCAACATGAACTTTTCCATCCAATCGATTTATAACTGGTATCGTGATTTGCTACGTAATCCCAAATATCGTTGGTGGGTGATAGCTGGTTCTATTGTTTACCTAGTTAGTCCGATCGATATCTCCCCCGATATTTTCCCTGTTGTTGGTTGGATTGATGATGGAATTGTGATCTCATTATTGATTGCTGAAGTCGCTCAAATTGCTAAAGATAAATTACAGGAAAGCAATGCTAAAGCAACGAAAGCGACGCAAGAACCTGAAGCTGCGACAGTTGATGTCAATGCTGTTCAAGTAGATTAATTAATAGCTACAGACAGAAACCCGACTTTTTGGAAAAGTCGGGTTTCTTGTACCTACTTGCGGTTACGGGCAGGAACCCTATCACCGCGTTCTAGCCTCACCTGTAGCCGATCGCAGACCATCCAACCGATCGATCCACTCACAACTATCCCGATCGAGATTAACCCAACAGACAGGGCATTTTCAGCACCAATCAGTGCGAAAATAGTTGCAATGATCCAAGCTGATAGAGCAATAATCACGATCGATTGTTTGACAGTTTGAATATTTTTATGGGCATTGCGGCAACTATGACAATGATCGGTATGACTATGATATCGATCGAGTAGTTGCTCAGTTGACAATGCAGGTTTAAAACTTTGTCCAGGAAAAGGATCGGCTTGATAGGTATTTAACCATTGCCGATATTCAAACACAAATAGATCGGCTTTAGTTGGCAGATAAAAAGCCTGATTAAAAATTTCACTACCGCCATGATTTGCTAAATAGCGTTCTTGGTAGTGGAGGAATATCTGATCGTCTTCGAGAATCGCATTGTTATTGATGTGCGAATACCATTGGGGCGTATTTTTGATGAAGAACGCTGGTAATTTGCTGGCAAATTTGAACGGAAATCTTGCAAATACCCGACATTCACCCTTGCGCGTCGGCGTAGCATAAACCACCGTAATTGTTTCGCCTAGTTGCTTCGATGTTAGCTCATGCCACATCAGACAGGGCGCAATAAAAGTAGTGTTCTGCCTGCCTAATGTCCCCTTGCGTGGCCCCTCAGCCCAAGTTCCAGTAAAGCCAGACTTATTTGAAGAGAGCACTTCCAGCTCGACAGGACTAGCATTCGATCGCTTGCCCACACTATTGTGATGGGTAAACGGTAAATGGCTCGGATCGAGGACATTCTCCAGCAAAGTCAGCGCATCATATGGCAAATCACGAAAGGTATTGAGCATCACCCAGCCGTCCATCGGCTGACTATCGGTCATTGGTACCGGAATAAGGGGAATAGGTGTCTCTGCGGCCTTTTTCGTTGTGCCTGGGTAGATAAACAATAAACCCTGTTCTACCGCTGTTGGCAATGATTTCACACAAGCGCGGCGGGATGTCTCCGCCTTGGCATCAGGCAACTGCTGCGGGATGCGATCGCATGTACCAGCACCTGTAAATGCCCAGCCATGATAGGGACACTCCAGTAAGCCATCTTCGGCAATCCGCCCTTCTGATAGTCTAGCTAACCGATGAGGGCAGCGATCGTCAAATGCCCGCCACTCTTGCGCCTCACCATCCCACCAGATTACCAAATCCCGATCGAGCAATGTAAATGGTGTGGGACTGGTTTTGTCGAGATCCTCAACATAGAATACCGGATACCAAGACTCGATCGGGTTAAACTTTGCGGGATCGTCTCCACCCGCTACCGCTCGATTTGCCAAAACTGCTGCTGTCATAAATGCTTTACCCAACGGCAGAAAACCGCTTTACACTTCTTTACATTATAAGATAGCAACTGTCGCGCAGTGGAGAGTAGTCCAAGCTAATTGACGACGGTTTCAAAATTTTTTAGAGGGTTAAATTCTCTTTGCATCTGTGCGGAAGCGTCTCTCAGTTTTGTGAAGGCAGGCATAACTCAGAGTCGTAGATCCCTTAGCAGTGGACTTAGATCTCTGGTCGCATAAACGATTCGGAGGATTTCGAGAAGTTCATCATCGTAACGATAAAAGATGAGATATTGCTTAAATCCTTTTACCGCCCATTTATGGATGTCGATAATATCGTCTTCTTCACTTTCGTATCGTTGTCCCATTCCAGGCATTCGAGCTAAAGCTGCAAAAGTCTGACGAGCAGCATCGAAGAACTGTAACGCACTATTCTGGCTACTTTGAGCCAGATAATTACAATGTTCGTTAAGATCGAGGGTAGCATCTTCGTGAATTAAGATACGAAGATTCATGGTTGAGGTGGAAGGCTGTCGATTAATTGTTGCCGTTGCTGTTGCCACCATTCGTCTGTAGCTTCGACTGTCCGATCTTTCCCAATTGTAGATTTCAGCAGGGCATTAACTTTCTGTTTAGCTTGACGTTCTTGCTCTTGTTCGACCAACGCCGTTAGAAACTCATCAGGAGTACTATGTGTACCACTGGAAATTTGCCGATCGATATAATCCTTCACTGCTTCGGGTAAAGCGATCGTAAGGTAGGTCATGGGTTCTCGGCTGAATCAGATTATTTGAATTATAACTCATGACTTACTTACTAGGCGAATATTCATCTCCGTCTGGGTTTCAGGTAATTATATTCCGATCGATCGCTAATCGATCTCAGCTATCCCAACGAGTGAATGAATAGCGATCTCGGGTAACAGTTTAAAACCATTGCTCCGTCACGATTTACTCGTGGGTGTTTCCCACCCCAACAGTTCATAAATTAAATCAGTTATTCGCGCGACTGCAGGGTTCGATATAATGCTAGTAACCAGCCACCAGCCGCGCCCTCATGGATACTAAAGCTTTTAAACGATCGCTCAACCACTCTGAAAACTATCACCGCAAAGGATTTGGGCATCAAGATGAAGTTGCTGTGGTGCTAGAGTCAGAGTATCAAAGCGACTTGATTCAAGAAATCCGCGATCGCAACTACACCCTGACGCGCGGTGATGTCACGATTCGATTGGCTCAGTCATTTGGCTTTTGTTGGGGGGTAGAAAGAGCTGTAGCCATTGCCTATGAAACCCGTCAACATTTCCCCACCCAGCAGATTTGGATCACCAATGAAATCATTCACAACCCTTCTGTCAATCAACGGTTGCGGGAGATGAATGTTAAATTCATCGCAGTCGAAAATGGAGCGAAGAACTTCGATATTATCGATCGTGGTGACGTGGTGATTTTGCCTGCTTTTGGTGCCAGCGTCCAAGAAATGCAGCTACTCAATAATAAAGGCTGCACGATCGTCGATACTACTTGTCCCTGGGTATCCAAAGTCTGGAATACGATCGAGAAGCACAAGAAAAAAGACTATACATCAATCATTCACGGTCAATACAAGCACGAAGAAACGGTTGCGACTAGTTCATTTGCTGACAAATATTTAGTCGTACTCAATCTAGCGGAAGCAACCTATGTAGCTGAATATATTTTAAATGATGGTGGTGCTCCATCTGAAAAATTAGCCCGCAGAACTGAATTCCTACACAAATTCAGCAAAGCCTATTCCGTTGGATTCGATCCAGATACCGATCTCGAAAAAGTTGGGATTGCCAATCAGACTACCATGCTCAAAACCGAAACCGAAGCGATCGGCAAATTGTTTGAGCGGACGATGATGAAAAAATATAATACCGCCGAACTAAACGACCATTTCCAGAGCTTCAATACGATCTGTGATGCTACTCAAGAGCGTCAGGATGCAATGTTTGAGCTAGTTGATGAACCACTCGATCTAATGGTTGTAATTGGTGGTTACAATTCTTCAAATACTACTCATCTGCAAGAGATCTCGATCGAGCACAAAATTCCTTCGTATCATATTGATAGCGATGTCCGTATTTTGGCTGACAATCAAATCGAACATAAGCCTCTCTCTCAAGGACTGGAAATCACTAAAGACTGGCTGCCAGCAGGTAAAATCATCGTTGGGGTTACATCTGGAGCATCGACACCGGATAAAGTTGTTGAAGCCGCAATCGAAAGAATCTTTGCGACAAAAAGCGGATCATTTAGCGATATTAAAAATCCTTAATTGTGCGATCCCATCAAGAAGATGACTACAGCTCTTTTGTTTACGATAAATCTTTAGTGAAAGTATGGTTTTCGATCCAAACTAGCAGGTTATCATGTTAACTATCATTTGAGGTGCAATGAGTGCTCCATACCCTAATAGTTATCGTTGTCGTCATCATAATAGTATTGCTGATTTGCTCGCGGTTGAGCTATCATCAGCGTTTTCGGGCGCGGAGTCAGCGGCAATCGATAACTGAATCGAGCTTGGATCGCAGGTTTTATAAGCGAATCGCCAAAGATCCTGAGGAGCAATATGTTGAGGGGATCGGCATTGTCATTGGCGATCTTAGTTGTACCTACAATGCTCGATCTCCCTACATTCGTTGCGCGATTAATCCAGATGGATTGTGTCAGGATTGTCGTCACTATCAGAAAGAGGAGGGGTGATGGGGGACTGGGAGTAAAATAGATTGTTGGGAATTGGGCATGATGGCGGAAATCGGTAATACTAAGTTGTTTGTGCCGACTTTAGCTAATCTATGGAAATCGAACTTCGTCCATATACTGTCAATAAACGATTTGCGTTGACGATTGCCCGTGGAACTAGTAGTCAAAATCAGAATTTGGCAGTGGGTATTACCGCCGATAATGTTACTGGCTGGGGCGAGGCGGTGCCGTTTTCGATCGGTAGTCAATATCAATCATTCGATCTCATCAATACGGCTCTACAGGCATTTATTCCTCATCTGGCAGCTTATCATCCACTCCAACGTCAATCGATCGAGAGCCTGACGATCCAGCATCAATTACCGTCGGCGGCGATCGCGGCGATCGACATAGCACTGTACGATTGGCTAGGTAAAAGTGTCGGCTTACCCCTATGGAAATTGTGGGGGTTGGATCGCGACAAGATCGTACCGATTTCGGTGACGGTGGGAATTAGTACGCCGGAAGGTGCCAGAGCGAGAATTCGCGGCTGGTTAGAAGTCTTCGACGCACGGTTTTTAAAAATAAAACTCGGCAATCCCTTGGGAATTGGTGCCGATCGCGAGATGATGTTGGCAGTTAAGGCTGAGATGCCCGATGCAAAATTAACCGTCGATGCCAATGGCGGCTGGAATTTAGCAGATGCGATCTCGATGAGTCAGTGGTTGGCGGATCTGGGGGTGGAATACCTGGAGCAACCATTAGCGCGGGGAAATGAGGCGCAATTGGTAGATCTCAAGCAGCAATCGCCATTACCAATCTTTGCGGATGAAAGCTTTTTTACCAGTCAGGATATTGCTGGACTGGTTGGAAAAGTCGATGGGATTAATATCAAGCTGATGAAGGCTGGGGGATTGACTGAGGCGATTCGATCGATCCATACTGCTCGCGCTCACGGTTTACAAGTCATGTTTGGGTGTTATTCAGATACAGTACTGACAAATACCGCCGCCGCGCAACTGTCGCCGTTGGCAGACTACTTAGATTTGGATAGTCATCTCAACTTGATTGACGATCCGTTTACGGGTGCCAAATTGGTTGGTGGTAGGTTAGTTCCAAGTGATTTACCTGGATTAGGAGTGAATTGGCATTCTCGGTAAGTGGGTTAAAAATTGTTTGATTAGTTTCCGGATCGTTGACAAAATCCGGTGTAAATGTATAAACAAACTCACAACTGGCTAAATTGACGATTTCGCATGGCGGACGCTCCGAGATCGAGACAAGCCATAGCGTGTAACTAAGCTACCCATCACTTTGAAATTGCCCAAGAGAGATGTCATGAATCAATCCAATCTACTTTGTACCTTTGCTCGCTATCAGGGCGACTTCACGCCTGCAAATTTAGCCTTTAACGCCAATCTTCAAGAATTCTCCCAAAAAGTTAGTTTGATCGTCGCCCTCGAAACAGGGGGTAAGCTTTCTGCGCTGGCTGCCTATGAACAAATTGAAGCACTACGAGAAGTTTTGAATAAATCAAAAAAACAATTAGGAATTACCAATCATAAGTAATACATCGATTACAATTCCACCGCAGCTTCAACACCTAAATAATTTTCTAGTAGCACCTGTAAATAACGCCGTGAAATTGCCGTGAGCATACATCTGGCAATTGCTAGCTGTGAGTTTGTCTGTTTAGTGTCACCAAAGATTTGACAGCGACGATCGAATTCTAGCCAGCTCTGAGCGAGATCGATCGTTAATTTAGTCCAGTTTGGTAATTTTCGGTGCCCATTGAATCCTCCCGCGCTGATTTGCTCAATTGATTCAGTTGGCAAGGAGTCCAACTGCCGTAGATCGCCGTAGATCGCATCTAGGACTGCTATTAAGGTCTGAATTAGCCGTTGTTCGGCTGGGTGCTCAAAAATGCAGTTGGCATCTGTTGTGAGCCGATTCTCTGGAGGTACTAGATCGAGTAACCAGTGGAGTGAATTAAGTTGCCAGTCGGTTGTCAGCGCGACTAATTTTTCAGCAGCAGCCAATTTCAATCGCGAACAACAGCGGGCATGGGCATATATGGCTAGATCGAGGGATCCTGTCCGGCTGGCAGTCCCACGGCAACCGAGCTGTTCGAGCGGTAAATCGTGAATGTAATGGAGCCAAATCTGAATCGATCTAGGCGTGAGTTGAAAGTAAATGTAACTAGCCTGGTTATACCAACAATCTAGCTCCAAGTTAATAGATCGTTCGATAACTGCCAATGTCGAAATTGGAATGTCAAGATTTTGGCAAATCTCTAACGGTGTTCGTGCTGATTTTGCGGCTAAATGGTGTGCGATCGTGCTGACATACTGGTATTGTGATGTAGGGATTTGCCGGATCGATCGCCGAAACTGCCCCTGCCAATCCAAGTCTGGCTGTAACTCAATTACGTCGCGCGCCGAATTTTTTTGGAGTGAGTCGAGCTGAAGTTCTTGAGCAATTGACTGTAAATAGTCCGCAATTGTACTAGCAATTGTGGGTGCCAATGGTAGTAGTATCGGGTCTGAGAACGGAAAAACCTTCACACAAACACCCCGATTTTAAACAACAAGTATTCTCTAGACTAAATTAGAAAGTGATTAACTACATCAAAATACATGTAGAATCATTAAAAAAACATCTGCCATTCTGCTGGTTTGCTATGCATTCATCATCTACCCCACTGAAAAATAATACTCGATCGCTTTCAACCTGGCAGCGTCTGCTAGATTGGGCGCAAGAACATTATCGCTATCGAACATTTGCCAAAGATGCTCAGATCCCGACTCGATCGGGATTACTATATCTAGTTCAGCGTGGTACGATCCGCCTGACAGGGACAGCAGAAGCAGAGCCACCTCAATATCCCCATCAAAATAGTACCCCGATCGAATTTCAGCTTCAAAGTGGAGATGAAACCTTTTTGGGCTTTGTTGGCGCGGGACAACCATTTGAAATTATCGAGCGATCTCCGTTTACACTTCAAGCCTTTGCCCACACGGACAATACGGCAATTTTTTGGATGTATTGGCACGATCTAGAGAATTTCCCCAGTTTCCGGCGGGAGATTCTAGACTCTTTTCGGTATCAGCACCAGCGGAAACTCCTCTGGCTCAATACCCTCGGGCAACGCCATACCATCGAACGATTACTCGGCTATCTGACGCTGCTAATCGAAGAGTTTGGCGAACCTTGTAAGGAAGGTTACTTTCTGCCGTTTCCGCTCACACATGCCCAAATTGCCAGTGCGATCGGAACTACTCGTGTTACAGTAACCAGGCTGATGAAAGAATTGCGCGAAGAACGCAAAGCAATCCAAACCAAGGGTGACAATCTCATCTGTCTGCTCACGCCCAGTCAAATCGAATAAACAAGATCTGTAGGGTGGGCACTGTCTCTACAGTGCTCACTAGCTACATTTCGATTCGTAATACTTTTACAGCCTGACGATCGGATCGACCCCACTAACAAGCTAAACTAAAGATTGATACGTCTATTACTTTAACTGCGATCCCCATGATTTTGCCAGGTTCGACAATTCGGGTCAAAAACATTAACGATATCTACTACGGTGTTCAAGGATTCGTCCAACGAGTCACTGATGGCAAGGCAGCCGTGATCTTTGAAGGCGGAAACTGGGACAAAATGGTCACGTTTCGCCTCAGTGAGTTGGAACTAGTAGATCTCACTCAGAAATAAATTCCGCTAGCTCCCCATTCCCCGCTCCCCGCTCCCTAGATGTTCGATCTGCAAGGACTAAATATATACCTCATCGGCATGATGGGTTCGGGTAAAAGTACCGTCGGCCCACTACTTGCCAAACATTTAGGCTATAGTTTCTTAGATACAGATACAACGATCGAACAGTTAGTCGGTCAAAGTGTCACTGAAATTTTTCAAACTGTGGGTGAAACCGAGTTTCGGCAAATCGAAACCCAAGTGCTTGCAGAAGTATCTGCCCATCTTCGACTGATAGTTGCTACAGGTGGCGGCATTCCTATCGAGCAGGAAAACTGGAACCACTTACATCAAGGCTTGGTGATCTGGCTAGATCCACCTATCGAGGTACTAGTCGAGCGACTGAAAGACGATACTACCCGCCCACTCCTAGCCAACTCAACAGATCTACAGTCTAAATTAGAGATAATGCTGGCAAAGCGTCGGGAGCGTTATAGTGAAGCTGACATTCAAATTTCGATTGCCCAAAATCTGACTGCCGAAGAAATTGTCGATCGCATTTTAGCAGCCATTCCGACAGTATTAAAAGCACCGATTTCAATTCCAGGTTAAATCTATTTGTTGGATATAGATACTCGCAAGAAACCCGACTTTTTAGAAAAGTCTGGTTTCTTCAACCTCTAGTATCTAAAAGCTTTACTTTACTACTCGAACAGATTTAACCCGAACGGGTTGTCCAACCTGGCAAATAGTCACGGTATCTGTCGCGATGATTCCACGAACTTGCACTCTCTTTCCAGCAATTTTAGGAAACTTACCCATCAATTCATATTTTTTACCATCATCACTATCCAGTTGATAACAAGTACCTTCAACGGCTAATTTACGAACCGTACCAGTCAGATTAACTACCTCAGATCTAACTTTTGCTGGTTGAGAATTTGAGTCTGCAAGTGTTGGTAAAATCTGCCAAAAAACACCGATCGCTAAAATCGCACAAATTATAATTGTATAAATTCCCGCCATTTTCATATTATTACTAATTGCTTATTTTAACTACGCCGGACGACCCAAAGTAGTAATATAAAGTACTGCTTCATCTTCAGGAATTCCCAAAACCTCATTAACTCGATCGTCGAAGAATCCGGCAATTCCACTCACGCCCAAATCCAATCTAACCGCTGCTAAATTCAAACGTTGTCCTAAATGTCCAGCATCTAAATGTAAATAACGGTACACTCGATCGCCATATTTGAGAATTGCTTTTTTTAGATCTGCTGTGTGGAAAATTACCGCTCCCGCATCACGTCCTAATTCCTGTCCCAAACAGAGATAATGGAGTTCTTGACGAAAGTTCTTGAATCTAATCTGTCGGAATTCCTGTGCGCGAGGAGCATAATAATAACAGCCTTCTTCTAACCCGCGCACCCCAGAAACAACAACAAATGTTTCGATTAAACCTAAGTCAAAATAATCGGGATGTGGATCTAGAAACTGGTTGCTATAATGGGCAGGATGATAGGTGAAATCGAGGATTGCATAGAGTTCCTCAATTGTTAGTTCTGCACCCGTATAGGCGCGAGTAGAACGACGCTTGAGGATGGTATCTTCTAGTCCAGATAGAGGTAAATTATCCTGCCAATCGATCGGATTTGTTGCAGTTGATATTTTGAGACAAAATGGGAAATTATATTTATCATCCAATGGTACGGGATCGACATCGCCTGGGTTGGCTGGCAATTGTCTAAACTGAGTAATCTCAGTCATCTCATGACAACATTTCAACAATTGTCCATCGGCTAAATTTGGATATTCTAGATTAGTACGGGCAGGTAATGCTGAGGGAAAAGCGGGAATTGCTCTATCCGGATGGGCATTGATATCGACACAAGGAATCACACTCACAGCACCTTCTAGATCGGGATTTAAATACAGTAGATCGTCGATCGCTCGATCGATAAAACCACCAATAAGATAAGGGCGAAAACCATTCATCGATCCAGACAATTCAATATTAGCGAGTAGATGTCCAGTATCTAAGAAAATTCGCCGATATGCCCGATCTTGATATCGCCATGCCGATCGATTAAATACCGCCGTAGTAATTAAACTAATATCTGCAACCATCAGAGCCGGATGCATGAAGCAAGCTACTTGAATATTCTGCCAAACATCGTTCGCCCAAAAGTGAATCAAGGTGTGATCTTTGACTTGATAGTTGTAAAGTCCAGCAGGCAATAAACCGTTGCCCCGCGATACCAAATAAATCTCCGCTGGATACAATCCCCCCGCTGATGGAGCCGCCCGCAGATACATCGGCTCACCCATCGTCTGAATGCGGGCAGTCAGCCCATAGCTACACAATAAAAATAGTGATAATCGCTGCCACCAATGATTATCAGCATCCTGTTTTGTCGATTGTAAATATGGTTTGAGATCGTAAACCGTCCCGATTTTGTATTCCTTATATGGCGATGGTTGTTTACTCCAATCCAACCCCTGACTTTTAGCAGCAATAGTCTCTGGATCGTATTTTGTACGCTGATGATAGTGCTGGGCAAATGAGTCAACCATAAATTTAGAGATAGGGGGGCTGGGGGACTGGGAGATCGTATTCACTCTTCACTACTCACGCTTCGGCTATGCTCAGTGCAAGCCATTCACAAACTAATTGCTGTCCAAATTGTCCACGCATCGGTTAGCAGCAGAAATCCAGTTAATCCCAGTAGAGCAAAGTACATCCAGGGTTGAGAAAGTGGGCGAACATCGGTTGTATCGATCGAGCTATACTTTTGAACTAGGTTAACCAAGCTATTAAATCCAGCTACCCGCATTGGTAGTAAGAAACCTTGGCCAGTGTGATTAATAAAATAATAAACCAATCCACCTTGTCCGGTGGTTCGCATCTTTAAATCTTTAATATCGCCCCAAGTCAATTCCCAACTTTTGACCAAGAAAGTTGGTACCCAGATGGGATAATTAACGCCAATCGATCGATCGTCCACCACCACCCGCTGGCTCAATCCACCCTGTAATGCCGTAAATCCCAACCCGATTCCCACCCACAGCACCCAAGCTGGCACCTCTGCATGAGTAAATGTGGCGAGAAAAGGCAGAGGACTCGTCAGCGAGATGTACAGCAAGCTCAACGTAATCCGAATCAATGGAGAAATATAGAAAGTCTGACTTGTCATAAAATCGGATCGTGAACGGTGACTAGTTTTGTCCCATCGGGGAAGGTAGCTTCAACTTGGACATCGTGAATCATCGAGGGTATCCCTTCCATCACATCATCTTGCGTGAGCAGAGTTTTACCATAATTCATCAATTCGGCGACAGTTTGCCCATCTCTAGCACCTTCGAGAATCGCCGCAGAGATGTAAGCAATCGCTTCGGGATAGTTGAGCTTCAATCCTCTAGCTTTGCGCCGCTCTGCGACTAATGCGGCGGTGAAGATCAGTAATTTATCTTTCTCTTGGGGTGATAACTGCATAGTTCCTTATTTTACAGATATTAAAACTGGGATATAAACTGTCTGACGATCGAAATATCCTTCGGAGACACTACGCAATTCTTCTGTCTTACGCTCGATCGATTCCCATCGAACTAATGATACGGTCTGTTAATGGCTAAATTACCTAATTCTAAAATTAGAGCTAAATCGATCGGTTAGAGATTTTTTCGTATTAATGTTTCTATGTCTTGACTACCATTAACCACATGGAGAATGGTTACAGCTTCTTCTGTAACTTGATAAAAAATAATGTAGCCATCAAGCGGAAGTCCTCGCAGCGAGGGCATAATATGTCCGTAACTACGTCCCATATTCGGAAATTGGATGAGATTTTGGCATTTACGATTAAATTCTTGAAATAGACGTTCTCCAGCTTCAATACTACGACTCGTATAGTACTCAGAAATGCGGTCTAGATCTTGACTGGCAGATGCGGCAATACTATAACGACGATTCATTCAGATTTAGCCGATCTTGCTTTGCGGAACCGTTCGAGAATATCATTGACAACCGTTTCGCCGTCGAGTACTTCACCTCTAGCAACTTCATCTTGTGCAATTGCTATTTTCCCCCGAACTTCCTTAACCCATTGAAGATATTCAGCACTCTGCTGTTCGAGGAGACGAAAGGCGGTGTCTATTACTTGTTCGGGGTTGCTAAATTGTCCTGCGTCAATTTGGGATTGAATGAATCGTTCTTGTTCGGGTTTGAGGACGATCGCCATATGTTTGAGAGAATATTGGTGATATCTAAAGTTTAACGTACCTCCGCACAAGAGCTAAAAACAAACCTATTTACAACGCCAAACCACACTATGGAAGACAAAGTAGCCCCATTCATCCTACTCATTAAATGAAGTCATAGCCATGGTCACTGAGATGCAGTCTACTGGTACGACTAGCAACTCCCCAGAGGATTTAGATAGAACAGTACAATTTCTCACAAAGATCAAAGCCACTGCTGCTGCTTGGCAGCTCGAACACTCTCAAGGGAGAGTGAGGGGGGCTGTCGCGAGGGGTTACTGAGTGGCTATAGCCAACGGATTCACCGCTATATGCTGCTATCGGGGCGATCGAGCGGTTCTACCGCGATCACCTTTAACCTTCATGGGGTTGTGCATCAAAGATCTATAGGCTGGGTTGCAGATGCGCGTTTCTGCTGGCGCAGAGGCTTCGCCAACGTCGGGAGACCCGACGGTTTAGTGCATAAAGCAGAAGAATGAAACCCAATACACCCAACTACTCCTTGCGAAAACAAAGTTAGTCTGGATTAGATTGTCTGCATTGTTAAACCTACTCGTCAGATATTCAACTAAAAAGAATCACCGATGGCTAATCTAGAGCATCAAATTGAAATCAAGCGCGGCATTCCTGAGCCGCTCCGTCACCAAGCTGCCAGCATTTGCTATGACGGATTTCTTCCCCAGAATCCACAAATCGAATGGCTATTCGGTTCTCGGCAGAAAGGGATTATGCTGTTGGCGCAAGGTTTGAATCTTGAACAGGCTTTGACCGCACAGGTAGAAGGACAACTTGTGGGATTTGTCGGACTCAAATACGAGAATCGTCCATTCTTTCAGTTTGAGCGATCGAACTTTATCCGAGAACTGGGGCTTCTACGCGGATTACTGGCTTTTCTGGGCTTGAACAGCACATCGATTGTCAAACCGCTCCTCGATGAAATGGGTATTGCTGTTCTAGTTGTCGATCTTGCTATGCGTGGTAAGGGGATTGGTGGCTTACTCATGAAAGCAGCTTTCGAGATTGCCCAACAAAATCAATGCTCTGCCGTAGTTTTAGATACTGCCATTACAAACGCTGCTGCCCGTCGTTTATATGAACGCTTGGGCTTTAAAACTGTGCGAACGATCGAATTTAAATACCTGCCGAAATGGCTTAGTACAGGTGCTACCATCATGCGAAAAGATATAATTTCCTCCTAGTGCTAGCGGTACAAAAACCGCAATATACCGGAACTTTGGATACAATCGATGCTGATAGATAATATATCGCCATACTGAGTCTGGGTCTTGGCTCTTAGCAGCGCGCACATGTCCGTCAGGACATAAAGCACTTTCCAGCTATATGGAGTACACAAACATTGTTTGAAGACTGACTTAGCAAAGGTTAGCTGTACTTCATGAACAAGGAAAGTGCTGTATAAATGCGCCATTTCTTTTCAAGGTGGAGATCGACAGTGATCTGTGACACTAGGAATGAGAGATTTCAGATACATCAGTTCTGAAATTATAGGGATAAGCTTGATTAACTAGTGCCAAAACCAATTGTTCACATGATGTTACAGTTGTCTAGTTATTTTAATTATTACTAAAAACACATCTTAAAATAATGCTTAAAAGTAGAACGGAGTGGTATTATGAGAAGTTTGTAACCACATGGGAAGATGAAAATTTTCTAGTAATACAGGAAAGTGAAGTAGTTGTCAAGATAACTGCTTTTGTCAAGAAAGAAAGTGGATTATTAGATAAATCTATTAATGAAAGTAAAAACAATATCTCGAAATTTGCCGCACAAATTGTCTTAGTACTTTTTTCATTAATATCCACAATATTTATATTATTTTTAAAATTAGTTATAGCTTTAGCTTGTATAATTTTAGCTACAGCTAAAACCTTGCTTTACGTAATTTCTTTTGTGATTGTAGAGATAGGAATATTTATGTGGGAATTAATTTTCTTAGCTTTAAAATTATTAGTTGTAGTCTTATTGAAGCTCGCGTGGAAATTGATTGATAGGGTTGTAATTTTATTAGGGTTGATGTGGGGATTAATTGATAGTTTAGTTGTGAAAGTAAAAAATGCTAATATCGAATATGTACTAGAGAAGTCATTGCAAAAACCAAAGTAAGTAGTAGGTTGGTTAGAGCGATAGCGAAACCCAACTTCTGCACAAACACCCTAGAAATGTTGGGTTTCATTCTTCAACCCAACCTACCCTAGAGGATTTTTCTGTCCATCAGCGTTTGGTCTACGAAATGGGAGAATGTTAAACTTAAATTAGATTCAATCCTCATCATCGCATTATGAACACGATCGCGCAAAACGGACGCTACACGATCGATTCGACTGAGATATTTTGTTTGAGTATACTAGTACGAATATTTGCGGCATCGATACCTGACTGAATCAATGCAGGAGTTAGTCCCTCTTCAAAATTATCCTCCTCAATAATCACCTCTCGATCGACTAAATGAGCATGAAATAAAATCGTATTAATCCATCGTTGTTTATCCCAGCCAGTCGCAAGAACTAAAAAGTGACCGGACTCTCGATCGCATACAGGATAAAGCTGAATTGATTGGAGTCGGGGCTGATCTTTTGTTGCTTCTTGTAGCGTACTTTGAATTATATCTGCATAGCTTAATGAGTTATCCATTGAATAATCACCTCTTCTTCTGGTTCGTAAATTAATAAATTGATTTTGTTGCGAGCTATTACAAGTTGAAAAATTGGTTTTTGAAAATGTTTGATATAAATAGCTTGACTTATTGCTAAAAATAATTGACGTGATGGCTCTTGTTCTTCTAATGCCCATTGATAAAGCTGAAGTTGTCCCATTGTCTTTTCTAATTCACTGATGACAGATGGTGTATCAAAATCTTTGATTTCAATAGCAACTTTTCGATCTGCCTTCTCCGCAGCAAAAAACTTTTCAGCACCTAAATCTGCTTTCAGCAGGGTTTTCTCTAGCACTAAGATTAATGGATCGTCTGTAATGATCCAGCCATCTTTTTCTAAAGTACGACGAACGAATTGATGTAAACTGTCTCGCCTAGACATTGCTCAAATATTTATAAAGTCAATTTAATCATATCTCAATTTTGCCGCGACGAGCGATACAGCACTTTCCTCAGCAATTGTCTCCAAAACTTGGATTGCAGGAATTTTTAGGTGAGGGAAATCCTCTGATAACTCACTCAAACCCTCTTCTCCTTCAAGATAATCGAATAGAGTTTGAAGCGGTACGCGGGTACCCATAAATACTGGTGTACCTGACATAATGTCTGGATCGGTATGCACAATTTGACGGTCTAGTAGCCGCTCGGATAGAGAATTGCTTAAAGTCTTTTGAATGTCCATTTTACCCTGCGGATGAGATCGAATCTTCTTCTGGAATTTAGCAGTTGCGTCAACTTCGATAGAAACTTTTCACAATGATTTACTAGAGCGACCGAGATCTCGATCGATTATCTAGGTTTCTTGCTTCTGCTTAATACGTTGCAATTTTTGCTGGCGAATGAGTTCATCAAATTTAGCTATTACTTCTTCTACTTGCAGATCGACTTCTTCAAAACTTAGTCGAGCTTGGCGCAAGTTGTCAAGCAGCCGTCTATCTACTGACGGATCTGGCATCATCGGTTGTTTATTCATAGGTTAAACTCCTGAATAGTTTCTTGATTACTACGTCTTAAAGCTAGAATTTTTTGTTGAGTGCTTTCAATCGATCGATCTACTATTTCTATAAGATCCCTTGGAATAGGCGGTTGAGTATTGGCGACTCTAATTTGCAGTGTGGAAAACCTAGAAAACCTCTCGGTTGCTTGTTGTGCAATGCTTTGAAGTTCGTCTAAATAAGGGATTGTTCGCTCGCTTTCGCCAAAAGCTTCAAACAGTGACGATTCAAGAGTTTTAGCTGTATCGATAATTTCTAAAAGCTGATGCTGCAAGTCCCAAATAGTTTGGGCTGTTTCTAATCTCAGTTTTGCCATGCGTAATTGGTCGTTCTTATACTATTCTACATCAAATAGATTTGATTTTAGAGCGGTAATGTAGGCACTAGCAACAATCGGCTAGATCGATAGCTATTCTATTGCCAGACTCGTAAATTGATGGATGGACTGTCGAGAAATGAATGGCGCAACAGGTGCCAAACAGCCGTAAACCACTGGCGAACTTCGGTTGTAGAATCACCTCGATAACGACATAATAATCCCTCAGTTAGGCGGGTGACTCCCATTTTTATCGGTTCACCATCGAAGAGATCGCGAGCTTCAATTACTAGATCCTTGCTCACTGCCGTACCAATCCAGGCAAGACTCCCGACGATCGAATGTCCAGCTAAACTATGAGGACTATCGACCATTTCATCTCCAGATAATACCTGTCGATCGATCCAAATTGGTCTGCCATCGCGGTATACTTCCGTTACCGATTTCCATTCACCGTGGCGAAACTTTTCCCCGCGTGCAGTTCTGCCAAACCGATCGATCTCCCAGCCTAGCCAGCTCCCTGTCGGGGCTAAATTGACTCTTAATTGCTGATGAAAGATTGCTTTGTCAAATATGATATTTTCTTGGGGTAGCCACTCTAAACAGGCATTTTCACCGATATTGTGGACGATCGATTGAGTTGCTGGAGTGCCGTTACTGCCATAAACTTTACCTGCTGCCGCAGTGGTAATTACCGCACGAGATTGCGACTGAAGATCGATGTCGATTTGGAGTTTGTCCCCGCCGACAATCCCACCCGCAGTATGCAAAATTGTATTGTGGCAAATCGCTAAATCTTCGGGATAAAACGATCGTTGTACTTTCAGTGGCGCGGTGCCCTGATTGCAAATTAACTGGGTGTTATGCTGGCGATGACGATAGGCTAATTGCAACCGTCCTTGCCAGCCAGGAAAAGAGTCAAGCTTGCTCTGGATCATCAGCTTCGGCATCATCAACTTCTACCTCAACCATCGGCGCATTTTCAAGCAAGAATTGTCTCGCTAGCTTGTCATATACCCCCGCGCCAATATACATCGGATATGTATGCGATCGACTATAGACCCAGATTAATTCCTCGCCCTCAAAAATCCGCACGTCTTGGAATAAATTTTTGCACTTGGACTTGAGCGAGTTTCCGGCATTGAGAGCATCCGTCCATCGCTCGAATTTACAGTCGTAGTCTTTCGTAAATACTCTAAACATTAAATTTGCGATCTGGTTGTCAATGGTGAATTACGGCACGATTTTTCCCTACAGCCTAATGCGGTGGAAAACAGATGGATTGCGGATTACCTGGCAATTCTAGTATGCTGGAACCATAATCGATTAATTTAATCAAGCTCTTACAATTATGTCTCTATTTCGGCCACTGATCTCCATCCTGCTGGTGTTTATTTCCGTTTTCGTTGTGAGCTGTGGCGATGGTTCCCAAGCAAAGGCTCCAACTTATAGCGCGGCGCAACTAGCGCAAATTCAAACCACCACTAAGAATGTTACCGCATTGACCGATCGACTACCCGAACTCTCCGCCATGATTGAAAAGCGCGATTGGAATAATGTCAAATCCTTTATCCACGGGCCGTTGGGCGATATTCGGATTCTGATGTCTGCTTTGTCTAAAGGGTTATTACCAGGTACCAAGGAAAAAGCTTTAGCAACTAGCAAGGAAATATTCGGACACTTCAATAAAATCGATGAAGCCGCTGGCAACAATGACTACCCAGGCGCGATTCGCAACTACGGCGAAGCCATCAAGGATATTACTACTCTATTTAGTCTGGCTCCTAAAGCATAATTATTATTACTGCCAAAACCATTGGGTACCCATGAAGGGCACCCCTACAGGTTAATTGTGTAGGGGTTCCCCCCGAATAAAA
>JANXVE010000017.1 GCA_025351825.1 Chamaesiphon sp. 341R_metabat_111
GACAAGACAGCGGCTCACCTTTGGACGGGTTCCCCGTCAAAAAAGGTGAGACAGCGACGCATCGACTGGGAGGTTTCCTCCCAGTTGTGTGCGTCAAGACAAGACAGGGCACCCCTACACAATTAACCTGTAGGGGTGCCCCTTGTGGGTACCCTCGGGTTATCGCAGTAATAATGAGTATCGATTGGTTCAAGATCTGAGCTTATTTCAACACTTGAGCCTCAGACAGCTTTCACTGCAACATTTATCAAACAATGACAAAAACAATTTCAGTTGCAGTGATGCCATCTGAGCCAGAAACAATAGTTTCAAATACTTTTTTGATTAGGCTAAAAACAACCGCTACGCTTGCGCTACTGTTGTTAGTACTACCTTTAAACCTAACATTAATAGCGATCGCACTAATCACAGCTACACTTACTAAACCATTCAAACCGAGATCGGTTGCGGCTCATCCCCAAACGATCTTGATTAGTGGTGGTAAGATGACCAAAGCATTGCAATTGGCTCGATCGTTCCACAATGCCGGACATCGAGTTATATTAATTGAAACTGATAAATACTGGCTGACAGGACATCGCTATTCATGGGCAATCGATAAGTTTTACACTGTACCCGATCCTCGATCGTCTGAATACCCGCAGGCTTTACTAGATATCGTCAAACGAGAAGGCGTTAATGTCTATGTTCCTGTCTGTAGCCCAGTTGCAAGTTACTATGATGCTGCTGTTCAAACCGTGCTTGCGCCGCACTGTTCGGTGATACATGTAGATGTAGACATGCTCGAAAGATTGGATGACAAATATCAATTTGCTACCGCCGCGCAAGCTTTGGGCTTGCGGGTGCCCAAGTCTTATTTGATTACTAATCCCCAGCAAGTTATCGATTTTGATTTCACTGGTGAACAGCGCAAATACATTATCAAGAGTATTCCCTACGATTCAATTCGACGATTGGATTTGACTAAATTACCTTGCGATACCCCTGCCCAAACTGCGGCTTTTGTCAAGTCCCTACCAATATCAGAAAGCAAGCCGTGGATTATGCAGGAGTATATTCCAGGGCAAGAATACTGTACTCATAGTACCGTCCGAAACGGTCATCTTCAGTTGCATTGCTGCTGTGAATCATCGGCATTTCAAGTAAATTATCAGCATGTAGATCGATCGGACATCGAAGATTGGATTCGGACTTTTGCAGGTAGTTTGAAGCTGACTGGACAAATTTCGCTTGATTTCATGCAAGCAGATGATGATGGGCAAGTATACGCGATCGAATGCAATCCTCGCACCCATTCGGCAATCACGATGTTTTACAACCATCCTGATGTTGCCCAAGCTTATTTGCAACCAGACGCGATCGAATCAACAGTTCAACCATTAAAATCCAGCCGCCCAACTTATTGGACTTATCATGAGATCTGGCGGTTATTAACTCATCTGTATTCACTAAAATTAACTTGGCAACGCTTACAAATCATTTTTCAGGGTAAGGATGCCATCTTTGATTGGCAAGATCCACTACCATTTTTGATGGTGCATCACTGGCATATTCCACTACTGCTATTGGGTAATTTACGGAATCCCAAGCAATGGATTCGGATTGACTTTAACATCGGCAAACTCGTCGAAATAGGTGGAGATTAGATCTATATGGGCGGGTTTATGCTAAAAATTATTGCAACTATCCAGTAAATAATGAACGAACCCGCCCTAACCCACAAGTAATTTATTGATTGGATAGATATCAACGAAGATCTAGCTGGTGGGCATTGCTCACCCTACAAGTGCGATGCCAAAATTAAAAGTCTTACATCTAGTTGGATCGGCAGTCAGTGAATTTTACTGCGATCTATCCCGCCTCTATGCTCAGGATTGTCTAGCAAATACTGCCAGTCCAGCATTATATGAATTTCATATTGCCTATATCTCACCCGATCGAACTTGGAGATTTCCGACATCACTAGCTAAGGATGAAATCGATCGATCTCCTGCTTTATCGATCGCCGCAGCAATTCAAGTATTAATCGATCTGAACATTGATGTCATGGTACCGCAAATGTTTTGTGTACCTGGGATGACTCAATACCGTGCCCTATTTGACTTATTAAATATTCCTTACGTGGGTAACACCGCAGATCTGATGGCACTAGTTGCCGACAAAGCCAAGACAAAAGCCGTCGTCGCAGCCGCTGGAGTGGTTGTCCCCACTGGCGAAGTGCTGCGGGCTGGAGAGCATCCGAGCATCAATTTCCCGCTGGTAATCAAGCCGATGAATGGGGATAACTCGATCGGTGTCACACTTGTCAAAAATCCTGCTGACTACGATGCAGCTTTTCAGGCAGCTTTAAATCATGGCGATGAAGTCCTAGTCGAAACATTCATTGAGCTAGGGCGAGAAGTCCGCTGCGGCATCATTGTTAGAGCTGGTGAGCTAGTCTGTCTACCACTAGAAGAGTACGCCCTAGACCCCAAAACACGTCCGATCCGCAGCTATGCCGACAAGCTCAAACAAAATGCTGATGGTGACTTAGATTTTGCAGCCAAAGAAGCTACCCATTCATGGATTGTCGATCCCAGCGATCCGATTACCGATCAGGTATGGGCGATGGCGCGAAAAGCCCATATAGCTTTGGGCTGTCGTCACTACAGCCTGTTTGATTTTCGGATCGATCCATTGGGAAATCCTTACTTTCTGGAAGCGGGTTTATATTGCTCTTTTGCAGAGAGCAGCGTGCTATCTGCAATGACTAAGGAGTCAGGGATTTCACTAGCTGAGTTTTTTCAGAATATGCTGACAGATGCTACAGTTCGATCGAATATCTAACTCATATCTCCCACTAATTTATTAAAAGTGGTAAGAATAGCTTCTGATTCCACTCTAGAGCACTATACACAAAAACACTAATAACGGTGCTTTAACACAAGGTATAAAATCATGGATTTTGACCTAATTATTTTCGATTGTGATGGTGTGCTAATTGATAGTGAAATTTTGTCCAATCGGGCAGAAGTTGAGCTACTGAAATCTTTTGGGATTGAATTTGATCTGGGTGACTACATGGCTCAATTTGTGGGGAAAAGTACGAAGGATGTCTTAAAAACGATCGAGGCAACCCACGCTGTCAGCTTGCCAGCCGAATTTCGGAGATTGGCAGAGAAGCAAATTTTCACAGCTTTTAAAACAGAACTCCAACCAATCCCTGGTATTTTTGACCTGATTGATTCGATTGCCTCACGGCACGCTGGCGCGAACGATATTGCTAAATGTGTCGCTTCGAGTAGTTCGCTCAGTCGCCTAGATATTACCCTCAAAATCACTGGACTTCTAGATCGATTTTCGCCACATATCTTTAGTGCCGAGCAAGTCAGTCGTGGCAAGCCAGCACCCGATCTATTTCTATTTGCCGCGAACAAAATGCAAGTGTCACCCGATCGATGTATTGTGATCGAAGATAGTCCCTACGGTGTCAGAGCAGGTGTTCAGGCGGGGATGACTGTGCTGGGCTTTACTGGTGGCAGCCATATCCAACCTGGACATGCTGAGAGATTATTCGACGAAGGCGCGACTGATGTCTGTTCAAATATGAGTCAAGTTTCTGATTGGTTGAATCGTAGTTCATGAATGGCATCGATCGCGAAATATTTCTCGATCGGCGGCACATCGCCAAGCATTTACCAAATACAGCTCAAAGTAGTCGGCTACTCCAAAAAGGAAGATCGGCTCATGTATTCAGTGATGAAGCGACCCTCTTTTTTGTGGCTCAAGCTATTATAGAGATGGGCATCCACACAGGGTTTGCTAGAGGTTACGATCGCTATGGATTGATGTTCACAGAGATGATTGGCTTCCGAATTGACCCCAATGGTTCAACTCTCCCTTTGTTCTATGGTGAGGTAAAAATTGACACAGACAATCGATACCATCCCATCCCCCGTACTCGACCTAGCGGGGAATAACTGGAGCTTTCTGGAAGTTTGGGTAGATCCGATGCAGTCACCACCTTATTTATTGATGCTTTTGGGTGATGATTCTGGTCAGTGTCAAATCCTCGATCCTGCTGAAAGGTACAAGATAATTAAGCATTGTGGCAGTTATGACCAGGCGCAACTTTGGCTGCTAGAAGATGAGTACGAACCATTAGAAGGTCGGTTGTCAGGAGCTGAGTTTAGCACCTCTGTCAGCGACCCAAACAGGATCAAAGTCTAGGATCGATCGGTTCGCTTTCCAATGCTAAGACACCAAATGTACACTCATGGACGCGGCGAAGGGGTTCCTGGGCAACAAATCGATCGAGTGATTCGATTCCCAGCGCAAATTCTCGTAGCGCGAGGGATCTTTTGCCCGACAATCCCCGTTGACGTAACCTGTCGAGATTTTCGGTGAGTGTATATTCTGCACCATAAATAATCCGTAGATATTCTTGTCCGCGACACTTTACCGCAGGCTGGGTAGAGCGGTGGGCGGGAATAAATTCTAGTGGTTTTACTACCATGCCTTCGCTCCCTTTTGCTGTGAGCGAGAGCCACCAATCGATGCCTGTGGCGACACTTTCAGGATTGCTAGGATCGACGAGATGATGAGCAGTTGTGAGGATTAGATCGGGAGCGAATTTGGCAAACTTGGCGATTTGGGCGAGGTGCCAAGGGTGAGATTTATCAGTGTGGACGGCTCCTTCTGTTGCCAGAATGTGAAAGGGTGCGAGTTTGAGATCGGAAATTGATGCAACCTGCCAGCAATAGCGACGGTAAGCATCGGTATATTTTTGGACGAGTTGCGATCGATCTTGGTAGTGCGTCAGAGGTACGTCTACGCCGCGCAATTTAGCCTGTTCGAGCAGGGCGACGGCAGCATCCAAGCCGACTTGTCCAGCACGTCCCACAGGGGCGTATTGCTGGCGGAGTAACTGTTGCGCTTTGACTGACCACGGCATCAATTCACAGTCTAGGCACACCCAATCAGTATTAAGTTCGTCCCAAAATTCGGTTAATGTTGCGCGGATTCGATCGAGAAATTCAACTTCTAATTGAAGGTTATCAAAAAATGGTCTACCCGTGCGGGTATAACAGATCCCAAATCTACCATCGGTAATCCCAAATCGCCGTTGGGCAGCTTCGGGAGATTTGCAGACAATTACTACCGCCCGCGACCCCATGTGTTTCTCTTCACAGATCACTTGGGAAATTCCTTGCTTGCGATAGTAGGCAAATGCCTCGGCGGGATGTTCTAGATAGCCTGATGCTTGAGATGTCTCGACGGGAGACATCGTAGGCGGTAGGTAAATCAGCCACTTCGGATCGGCTGCAAACCGACTCATCACTTCTAGCGCGGCAACTGCATTCTCGGCTCGAATGGTGATATTTGGCTGCAATTTGGTGGAGATCCGCCGTTTACCAGTTACGTCGGAAATATCTAGGACATCATCATCCTGTTGCTGGAGCGTTAATGATGGTGCCGAGACTAGGGGCTTAACTGGCTCACAGTAAACTTTCTGCGCTGGCACCGAGACTAGTTCGCGTTCGGGATAGCGGAGGGCGGTAAGTTTGCCACCAAAGACGCAGCCTGTATCGATATCGATCGTACCATTCAGCCAGACTGGTTCGGGTACGGGGGTATGACCATAAACCACCATTGCATCGCCCCGATATTCCGATGCCCAGTTGTGACGCACGGGTAAGCCAAATTCGTCGATCTCGCCCGTAGTTTCGCCATACAGGGCAAAATCCCTGACTTTGCCAGAACCACGCCCTTGGTAAGCCTGTTTCAAGCCAGCATGGGCAACTACCAGCCGCCCATCATCGAGAATGTAGTGACTGACTAAGCCAGTTAGAAAAGATTGGAGGGATTGGCGTTCGGTTTCATCGAGGGCTTCGAGTTCTGCGAGGGTTTTGTCCAAGCCATGATTAATCGTGACTTTTTGCCCTTTAAGCTGACGGAGCAGCTTGTAATCATGGTTGCCTGGAACGCAGAGTGCGCTTTCGGCTGTGACCATGTTTTGGACGAGATTGAGAGTATCGAGAATCCGATCGCCTCGATCGACTAGATCACCTAAAAACACTGCTTTTCGTCCAGCGGGATGAACATAAGTCTGCTCTTTTAATTGATAGCCAAGGGTTGTTAATAATGTCTCCAGTTCATCGCAGCAACCGTGAACATCACCAATGATATCGAAGGGGCCATGTTCGTGTTTTTTATTATTCCACAGTGGCTGACGCTCGATTTCGACTGCGGCAATTTGTGCTAATGAATTGAGAATATAAACCTGACGAAATCCTTCTTTTTGAAGTCCTTTAAGTGACCTACGAACATTTTGGACATGACGTTTAACCACATGCTCGCCAAATTGTCTGTCTGCTCGTGCTTTGTTGCGATCGAGACAAACATCTTCGGGTAAATTGAGGACGATCGCGATCGGTAAACAATGATGTTCTCTAGCTAACTGAATCAAATGCTTGCGATCGGCTGGCTGGGTGTTTGTGGCATCAATTACGGTTAGTTGACCCCGATTTAGTCGCTTGCCACCAATATAGTGCAACAGATCGAAAGCATCCTGAGTCGCGGCTTGATTGGTTTCATCATCAGAGACTAATCCCCGACAAACATCGGATGAAATGATCTCAGTTGGTAAGAAATGTGTCCGAGCAAATGTAGATTTACCAGAGCCAGAAGCCCCAATTAAAGTAACTAAAGAGAGTTCGGGGATAATCATTTTCATTTGTTACTCTCCTCAAAAATTGCCATCTGGGTTGGTGCGCCGACATCTGGGTCTACGGAGCCGATATCTGTAAAGCTCACTGTATAATTAAATCGCTGACAAATATCTGCTGCCCAGGTTTGAAATTCTAACCTTGTCCATTCAAACCGATGATCGTGATGGCGAAATTTACCAGTTGGTAGATTCTCAAACTTGATATTGTACTCACTATTTGGGGTCGTAATTAACACCAACTTTGGCCGCGCAAATTCAAACACGACTCTAGCTAATGCCGCCAATCGTGATTCATCTAAATGTTCGATCACTTCAACTAAAGTTGCCGCATCATAATCTGCCAACCGTCGATCGCGATAAGTTAACGATCCTTGAAATAGCTGAATTCGCTGCTGTTGAGCTGCTGACAGAAAGATTCGATCGAGTCTTGCCCGAGCATATTCAATCGATCGATAGGAGACATCCATCCCCCCAATTTGCTCAAAGAAATTATCCTTTGCTAACAGAGCTACTAATTTCCCTTCACCACAGCCAAGGTCGATCGATCGTTTCGCTTGATATTTTTTGAGCGTGGCAACAATAGTTTCATGTCGCACTTGATTCAGACTAATTGGCTTTTCAATTGCTAATTCTGCGGCGGCTAATTCTGCTGTTTCTTCTCCACCCAATTGAGCTAATGCGGATTGTGAAAGAGACTTTTGCCGCTTCAAATATCGCTGAGTAATTTGTGCCTTTTCTGGATGATCGTTTAACCAGCCCTCCCCATGTCGGAGCAATTTTTCTACTTCATCCTCACCTACCCAATAGTGCTTGTCCTCATCCAACACCGGAATCAGCACATACAAATGACTCAGCAACGCCTGAACAGTAGTTATCGCCTCTAACTCGACACTAAAATAAGCACTATCGCCCCATTCGGGAAAATGCTCATCTAAAACATGCGGCGTTGCCGTAACTGTATAGCCCAGCGGTTCAAATAACCGCTCTAAGAAATCTACCCCACCCCGACAAGGCAATACCGCCAGCTTTGCACACAGCGGCATCGTCAGCGTTGCTAATTTAGGCTGATCCTTACACTGCCCCGATAGCGCACTCCGAAATACCTTCGCAATCGCCACACTCAGAAACGACGAAGCCACGTATGGTCGATCGTTAACATATTGCGATAAACTCGTACCCTGTCCCCGCACCAGCTTAACCGGATCGACTTCCAATAGTAACGCCGCAGTACAGCAATCCGTCGTCGCTTCAGGGTAGAATACTTGCGATCGACCAAATGACAGCTCAAATGTTTGAAACCTGTCTGGATGCTTGCCCAGCAGGTAGCCTAAATCAGTTGCAGGGGAATGGGTTGTAGAAATCGTCAGCAACATCGTTAAATTAGTTAGGCAGTAGTTTCAGAATCCTGTAGCTGCCAAACCCTATTATGCCTGAACTTCACATCATGCCCCAGTACTCTGGTTTGACGGAATCTTCGATCGCAACCAACCAAGCCGCATGGTCAAATCCCGCTGCAACTCGCCACACTTGCACCTTGGCTGACTGTCGCTCGATACCACGACTAACGATCCAGCGATAGCTCCAATAGCTCAGAGCCACCCACCGCAAATAGCGACGTTTTAGCCAGCGCAGCGGGTTTTGGGTAAAAGATTTTAGTTCTCCGAGCATTGGTAACTTTTGATAGAACTTTTAACATATCTATACAATTATGCCAAGGTTTTGAAAATACCGCCGCTATTTGTTCAATTTTTCTTGCCAAACTTCCGTTGGAGATCGGCGAGGGTTGCTTGCTGATTTGACTCCGGTGCTGGTGGAGTTTTTGGAGATACTTGAGCTGGTTTTACTGACGGCTGGGGTTTATTGCTGCGCGATACTGGTTGCGGTGCGGGACGATTGCCCGTCGGTATAGCCACACCAGTTTTCATTGTCAAACTAACCCGTTTAAGCTGAACATTGACTTCCAGTACCTTTACCTTCACCACTTGCCCCACCTTCACTACCTGACTAGGATCGCTAACAAAGTTATCGGACAACTGGGAAACATGCACCAAGCCATCTTGATGTACGCCCACATCTACAAACGCCCCAAAGTTGGCTACATTCGTCACTGTGCCCTCCAATTCCATCCCAGCGACTAAATCTTTGATATCTTCAATCCCTGCCTTGAAGGTGGCATATTTGAACTCTGCACGGGGATCTCGTCCTGGTTTTTCAAGTTCGCCGATGATATCGCGCAAGGTGGGTTCGCCAATTGTGTCGGTGATGTATTTTTTCAAGTCAGTGTGCTTGAGTTCTGCACCTAGTTTCGTTGGCTCAGTCAGGGGGATATTGACATCTTTGGCGATCGCCGCCAGGATACTATAGCTTTCAGGATGGACGGCGGTGTTGTCGAGGGGATTCTCACCGCCACGAATGCGGAGGAATCCAGCGGCTTGTTCATAAGCTTTTGGCCCTAATTTAGCAACTTTGAGCAGTTGTTTGCGATTTTTAAAAGCTCCATTTTCATTCCGATAGGCGATGATGTTGTTGGCAACTACCGGACTTAAACCAGAAACAAATGTGAGCAGTTCTTTGGAGGCAGTATTGAGATCTACGCCGACATAGTTCACGCAACTTTCGACGGTATCATCGAGTTTTTTACGCAATAATTTCTGATCGACATCATGCTGATATTGTCCGACTCCAATTGACTTAGGATCGATTTTCACCAGTTCAGCCAGAGGATCTTGTAAACGTCGCCCGATACTGATTGCGCCGCGCACGGTAATATCTAGATCGGGGAATTCTGAGATCGCCACATCACTGGCAGAATAAATCGAAGCCCCCGATTCATTCACCATAACTTTGATTGGTTTGGGTTCGATATCTGCCAACAGCTCGATTACAAATTGGTCTGTTTCACGTCCAGCGGTACCATTACCGATCGCAATCAATTCTATGCCATATTTTTTGATAAACTGCTTGACTGTATTCGCCGCCTGTTGACGTTGATTGGCTGCTTGATGAGGAAAAACTGCTTCATAAGCCAGATATTTACCCGTCTCTGACAGTACCGCAACCTTACAGCCACTGCGAAATCCAGGATCGATCGCTAGTGTCGGTTTCATCCCCGCTGGTGCAGACAATAATAGTTCGCGCAAATTGATTTCAAAGTTAGAAATCGAACCGATATCTGCTTGCAATTTACACTCAGCACGTACCTCATTCACTAGCGATGTTTTCATCAACCGATTGAAAGCATCTTTGAGCATCCCCTGATAAAACTGCTGCACCGCAGGTATTTTAGTCTTAATCTCTTGCCGAGCTAAATACTCACACACATCATCCTCATCAAATTCTAATTCCAGCTTAATTACTTTCTCTGATTCACCTCTAAATAAGGCGAGTAAATTGTGTGGGGCAACTTTGCTAATCGATGTTGCATATTTACGATACATCTCATATTTAGTCGAGCCTACTTCGACATCATCTTTGATACTCGAAACAAATCCACCTTCTGACTGAATATATTCACGAATGTAAGCGCGTAAATTAGCTTTGTCAGCAGTTGATTCAGCGATAATATCTGAAGCTCCAGCAAGAGCTTCAGCGGCTGTCTTGACACCTTTTTCTTCACTGATGTATTTAGCCGCTTCTACTTCTAATTCGACAGGTTGAGCAGTTGGCGAATTAAGCGATCGAATCAACTCAGCCAGAGGTTCTAATCCTTTCTCCTTTGCAATTGTCGCTCTAGTTCGCCGCTTGGGTTTGTAAGGTAAATATAGATCTTCTAATTCAGTCTTGAGCAGGCAATTTTCAATCTTAGCTCGTAATTCTGGGGTGAGCTTATCTTGAGACTCGATCGAGCTAATAATAGTCTCTTTTCGCGCCGCTAATTCCGTTAAATATGTAAATCTCTCTTCTAGTTCCCGCAACACAATTTCATTCATCTCATCGGTGCGCTCTTTCCGATACCTGGCAATGAACGGGATAGTTGCTCCTTCAGCGAATAAATCTAGAACATTTTGAACGATATTCGGATTTAAGTCTAGTTCAGCAGCAATTTGAGCGCGGATATCTAACATAGAAAATTATTAATATTAAAAAGGATTAGCATTCAGATAGTGGGAACAGCCCACCTTATAACTTTATCTCGATCGCCCACTATTTACTAGTTCTAATCATTACTCACCATCCATTTAAGAATACCAAGGATACGCTCGACTGGAGTAACTTGATATTCATTAACATCAATAGTTATATCTTTACCTTCTAATTTAAGAAATTGCCATAACTTACCACTGGTAACACAGCCATAAATGACTGGAACTACTTTGTCTTTAGCTTGATTAAAAATCTGAGCAGCAAACATCTCTGCAATACATTGCCCTAGCCCGACATCTAGCTCCCCTTTTTTTGCTTCTACTAACATTAGAATGGGAGCTTGAATCACATATGAGGTTGTCGATCGACTAAATAGAAAATCACAAAACCCATTCAATCCGCGATCTCTATCTACATTAAATTCCTCACCAGAAAATAGCTGGATTCGATCGCCAACTAATCTTCTGACTTCAACTAGAATTGGGCTAACTAATAGCTCTGATTTGGCTTTTTCGGATCTAGCTCTCTGGGCTAAAGGTAAAGACTGATCGAAAATAGTTAAGAATTCAGGCTGCGGAGTTATTGGTGGCAAAGAGTCGCAGAAAGTTGACTCAAGTAAGTTAATTTCAAATCGATCTATTACATCTTGCAATGAAAAGTTGTTGTAAGCCATACGAAAACTCAGCTTTTTGCTTCATAGCATTTATACTCACTACTTGTAGCCATTTTACACTGTTATTCCAGTGGTGCGAACCTAAAATTGTAGACAAACCTGTCTGTACGAAATATAATTGCTGGATGGATAGACAAAACTCATCTAGTAATACCCGTACTAAAATCCTCGAAGCGGCATCACGGCTGTTTTATGAGCAAGGCTACCATCTGACTGGCATTAATCAAGTAATAGCCGAAGCGGATGTAGCCAAGGCAAGCTTTTATTATCACTTCTGTTCTAAAGAAGATTTATGTGTTGCCTACTTGGAGCAACGTCATCAAGATTGGTTTGGCTGGTTGCGGGAGGAAGTCGAACGGAGTAGAGAACCGTTGGAACGGTTATTAGGTTTGTTCACTTTCTTGGAACGGTGGTTAGCCAATAGTGACTTTAGAGGCTGCGCTTTCTTGAATATTATTGCTGACTTTCCGTCATCATATCATCGCATTCGGCAGCTAGTTGTCAGTCACAAAGATGCTTTACAGGCTTATATCGCGCAGCTTGTCGATCATTTGGGTTGTTCAGATAGTGATAATAATTTATCTCACTTAGTCAATACTATTTATCTATTATTTGAGGGCACAATTTGCCAATGTCAAATGTATCGAACGACTGAGTTTATTCAAGATACGCGAGAAACGGTGAGGAAATTAATTAGTTAGCAGTAACTATCGTTTTAATTGAATCGAACAGATAAGTAATTAAACATAAGAAAGTAAGATTTACAATGAATTTATTTGAGAAGTTGAAAGGAGACAATGCAAAATTACCACCGAAGCATTCAATCAGATCGATTTTAATAGCTTGGCTAGGTGGCTTTTTGGCGATTAGTGCGGTTACGTTACTCTCAAATACATTTTCGACAGCACTTGTATTGGGGTCTTTTGGTGCGTCCTGCGTTTTGATTTTTGGGTTTCCAGATGTGCCATTTTCACAACCTCGAAATGTCGTTGGTGGGCACTTTTTGAGTTCTTTAATTGGGTTAGTTTGTCTGACACTTTTTGGGGCAACTTGGTGGTCTGTAGCGATCGCGGTTGGCACTTCTATTGCCATGATGATGCTAACACGCACGACTCATCCACCCGCAGGTTCAAATCCAGTAATTATTTATCTGCTCAAACCAACATGGAGCTTTTTGCTATTTCCGACTCTATTCGGCGCGATCGTTTTAGTAGTTATTGCTGTTATTTATAATAATCTAGCAAACGATGGTAAGTATCCAAAATATTGGTAGATTCTCGATCGGATCCATTAAATCCCCGACTTATTGGAGAAGTTGGGGATTTAGAGCTGGTAGGCTGGTTTGAAGAATGAAATCCAACATTTCTAGGATGTTTGTGTGTGAGTTGGGTTTCGCTGTCGCTCTACCCAACCTACGAATTTCTATCCGACTTTACTCAAAATCTGAGCAACGACGGTCATACTTTCCTCATATAATAAATCCCGACCCCAGCGTTGGAGATACTCAGCGAGTAAATCCTCTGCACTGCGCTCGGCGAGGGAAGTTACTTCCTCCACTCGTGCTGATTGGGTACCGCCCCTGGTTTCCATCTGCATACAGCCAGCAACCTCGGAACAGAGAACGGTGCTACAGTTGGCTTTGGGATTGGTAGATGTCAGGCGCACACCCATGATGTCGCCTGGAATCTCACCCGAGTCAGCCGTGGGCATTCCGGCGAGTTCGGTGTGGATTTTGCGTCCATCGGGAGCGATGAAATCGATTTCACGCAGGTCATAATCGCCACCAGAATGCTTATAACTAGTGGGTTCCCATTGGAGGCGACTGGAGAGCCAGCCGAGGAACATCAGTGCTTGGGATGGGTTGCCTAGTTCGTAATTAATATCGACTCGATCGATCTCGGTGATATCTTTACGACGAGCGGGGGGATCGAAGGCTTCGGCGGTGAGTTCTTGCCAGCCAGCAACTCTGCGCCAGTTGAGATCGATGACGGGGATTCCTTCAGCTAGGATCGCGCATAGCTGCCCTAAATCGGTTTCGCTGGTGGTGAATTCGGCGGAGTCAAAGATGACGGAATGGGCTTGATGCGCTAATTGTTTAAATAGCGGTTTGGTTGGTGCGGGGGTATCTTTCCACCACAGGAATCGCGGTAAATCGGAAACAGCGAGGTTGGCAATGCTCTCGCCATTGCGCTCTAAGGCATCTGGAGTGCCGCGTAAGGTGATGTATTCGCTACAGACGAGGGAATGGAGATATTGCTTCTTCATCGGGCAATATACGGACACCTGTGCGCCGACTCCATTATCTTCACCAACGCTGGGACATACTGTAATAATCCGGCGGGGATTGGTATTTGCGATCGAGTCAGTCACCACATAGCCCCGATTATCGATATCTTTTTCGACAGCTAAGGCGTGGGTATCATGACTCGCGGTAATTCGATCGTGATAAGCAGCCTGAATCTTGGTCATGGTATCTCGATCGAGTTTACCAGTCACAGGTAGTTTATAAGCTTTCTGAGCAGATTCGATCCCTTTGATCTGAGCAGGGCCAAAAATCCCATCGATCGGGCCATTGTAAAAACCCAACACTGCTAACATGTGTTGGGTCGGCTCTGGCTCATACACGATAAATGTAAATGTACTTGCCTGAGTAGCCACGATCGCATCTTGGGCTTGATTATCTGGCTGATAATCCTTCCAGATCTGACTCAATTCATTCTCAATATCTGCTACCGAAACATCTTTCGGCGCACGAAGCGATACAACGGGGGCGGATTGGGTACTCATAGAGAAGGCTTTAGGCTTTAGGGACTAGGCTTTAGGGGTAAAATCCCCTCCGAGGAGGGGTGCCCGCTAGGGCGGGGTGGGTTAGATCTACGCTTTACCAATTTAAGATCGATGCCATTTGCGTCCATCGTCGTTGATCAGATCTTCCGCAGCTAGAGGTCCCCAGGTACCTGCTTCATACAGCGGAATGGAGTCGGGATCGGTGTTGGCTTCCCAGTCAGATAGAGCGGGAGTCACAATCCGCCATGCTTCCTCGACTTCATCGGAGCGGGTAAATAAAGTTTGATCCCCCAACATGCAGTCGATCAATAATCTGTCGTAAGCATCAGAAGACTTAACCCCGAATGCTTCTTGGTAATTGAAGTCCATATTTTCTGTGCGGGTACGGAGATCCGCTCCAGGCATTTTTGCCTCAAATTGGAGGGAGATCCCTTCGTTGGGATAAATCTGGATTGTCAGCAAGTTGGGATTGGCTTGCCGCGAGGCAGATTGGAAAATCAACCAGGGCACGGGTTTAAATTGGATGGTGATTTCGGAAACCTTTTTCGGTAGCCGTTTACCAGTCCGTAAATAGAATGGCACATCTTTCCACCGCCAATTGTCCACCATAAACTTCATGGCAACAAAGCAAGGATTAACAGATCCTGGTGCTACTCCTGGCTCTTCCCGATAACCAGGGATTTGTTCGCCCTTCATCCAGCCTGGTTTGTATTGTCCCCGAATGGCCGATCGACTAAGATTGTTGAGATCCGCTAGGCGAGTAGCTTCCAGGACTTTGACTTTTTCTGTCCGAATCGAGTCAGCATCGAGAGAATTTGGCGGCTCCATGGCTGTCAGGCAGAATACCTGCATCAGATGGTTCTGGAGCATATCTCGCAATGCACCCGCAGATTCATAATAACCCGCCCGATCTTCGACACCGACAGTTTCGGCAACTGTGATCTGGATGTTGTCGATATAATTGCGATTCCACAGCGGTTCAAAGATCGCATTGGCAAATCGCAACACGAGTAAGTTTTGGACGGTTTCTTTGCCCAGGTAGTGGTCGATCCGGTAAACTTGTTGCTCTTGGCAATGTTGGCGAACGACGCGATTTAGAACTCGTGCTGAAGCGAGATCCCGCCCGAAGGGTTTTTCGATTACTAAGCGATGTCTTTGAGCATCGTTTAACATCCCTGCGCTACCGAGTTGCTTGATTGCTTCGGGGAAGAAGTTGGGGGCGACGGAGAGATAAAAGACGCGATTGCCCATCGTGCGGCGTTCAGTGTCGAGTTCGGTGAGGAAGGTTTTGAGCTTGAGATAGCTTTCGGGTTTATCGATGTCGCCAGGGCAATAGTACAAGCCTTTGGCGAATTCTTCCCAGGCGGCTTCGTCTTGAATACCGTTCCCAAATTCGATGATTCCCTGTTTGGAGTGTTCGCGGAAGTATTCGTGGCTCCAGTCACGCCGAGCTACGCCGACGATGGTGATTTCTGGGGGTAATCTGCGATCGAGTCGCATCTGGTACAATGCTGGGATCAGTTTCCGATGGGTAAGATCGCCGGATGCACCAAAGATCGTCAGGATTTGGGGTTCGGGGACTCGCTCTTGGCGGAGTCCTTGGCGGAAGGGGTTTTCGAGCAGATCGATCATTATTTACTGGTGTGGTAGAACTCGGATTATTGTGTGGCGTTAAATCTATAGGGGTGGGTTTGTCCGACGGTTAATTTCAGGCTTGGGCAAATCGTATCAACCTGCCCCTACAGATTGTGCTTTTACCGATCGAACAACAGATCCCCACTACAACTATTCTCCAAAGGATAAGCTATTGCTGGGGCAAATGATTCGCTACCGTTAACGACTACACAAATGTCAAATTACCTGCTTTACTAGCCAAAGATTTCATCAAGGAATCAAAGGGTTTGACGAATTTGTCGATCCCGTCAATTAACAGTTCTGCCATGACAACATCTAAGTCGATATTAACATCAGAATCCTTGAGGCTGGCGACTAATTGGTAGGCTTCATCGACTCCCGCTTCGATCCGGCTGGCGGGATCGCAATGATCCGCGCAGGCTTCGAGAGTGTTGGGGGGGAGGGTGTTAACCGTATTATCCCCAACTAATCCATCGACGTACATCACATCGCTGTAGCTGGGATCTTTGGTACCCGTACTCGCCCAGAGTAACCGTTGGACTCGCGCGCCTTTGGCTGCTAATGCTTTCCAGCGATCGGTTGCGATGATTTTCTTGTATTCTTGATAGGCGATCTTGGCGTTAGCGATTGCAATTTTACCTTTGATGGCCGAGATTTTTTCGATTTTAGCTGGGTCGGTCAGATTTTTAATTAGCCGATCGAGTTTAGCATCAATATTGGTATCGATCCGGCTGAGGAAGAAGCTAGCCACTGAGGAAATATTGCTGATGTCTTCGCCTTTGGCAGCACGGGTTTCCAAGCCGCGAATGTATGCCCAAGCTGACTCGATATAGCTCTCGACTGAGAACAGCAGTGTGACGTTGATGCTAATGCCCTCACCGATCATCTGTTCGACGGCTGGTAAGCCCTCTGGGGTACCAGGGATCTTGATCATCACATTTGGACGATCGATTGCGCCGTGGTAACGACGCGCTTCGGAGATGGTGCTTTTGGTGTCTGTAGCAATTGTTGGTGGGACTTCGATGCTGACGTAACCATCGATCCCATTGGTTTGTTTGTAGACGGGAAGCAACACATCGCAGGCTTTGCGGATATCGCTAAAAATCAGCGATTCATAAATGTCGTTGAGCGATTTATTGGCTTGAATTCCGGCTTTGATTTCGGTGTCGTAAATGGCATTACCAACGATCGCTTTTTCAAAGATGGCGGGGTTGGATGTGATCCCCAGTACGCCACGAGTGGTAATTAGTTTGGCTAGTTCACCAGATTCCAGCAGATCGCGACTGAGGTTGTCCATCCAAATACTCTGTCCGTACTCGGATTCGATCGTAAATAGCGGATTTTTGTCTGTTGATAACATAATTGGTATGACTCCAATGGGTACTGAAGATCGATCTCGATCTGGAAGGACAATCGGAAAGATCCTGTTGTGTAGCTACAATCCTTCGGCTGTGATATTTACTGTAAGTTGTGACTTTGACAAAACAGTAGTGACAACTTATGACTAAACTTATTTCTAGCGATCGAAGTTCGTTGACAACAGCAGAGAACTTTAATATGGCAATAGTTTGCTATCAGTAATCACTCTTGAGCACATTTTAGCCGATCGACTCTTGTATATGTGTATCGACGAATATAAATTTGTCTAAACTGACGGCGATGGTAAAAATCAGACTTATTTCAAAAATCGGGATTTTCGCAGTTATTCTCCAAATATTTTGTCAGCCGCGATAGTCAAATCAGTTTGCCTATTCATTAGTTATTCGCTCCGATCTGGATCTACTCCCATCGCTCTTAGCCTTTCCACCAACCGAATATTTTTTTCTTCTGCTTGCTCCGCCCGCTGATGTTCCTCTGTTGCCCGCTGACGTTCCTCTGCCGTCCGCTGACGTTCTTCTGCCGTCCGCTGACGTTCCTCTGCCGCCCGCTGGCGTTCTTCTGTCACCCGCTGACGTTCTTCTGCAACCTGCTGGCGTTCTATTTCTAACAACTCTCCACCCCACAGCACTAAATTTCCCGATGAGTTCCACCAGCGGAGCCAACAACCTTCATAGTCAGCCTTTGCCCCAATCCAAGTTCCTAAAAATAGACCCAAGGATTCAATCCAAAAACGTTGATTTTCGTCAGGAGCAGCTAGTTGATATTTGCTATCCAACAAATGATAGACTTCCAGCACTTGCAGTTGAGGATGAAAAATGACGTAAGTAGGGACTTTTAAAATCTGCTCGTAAAAGTACCACTTGCCATAAGGATAGTGAGGGTTGAATGAATATTCGCCCCCATCAGTAGCTGAGATAAACTCCATCACAATAGTGGGAAAGTCTCCTTCGGAACAGGGGGTATAGCTGCGACGAGTCTCACCGTTAGGAAACGGCTCTACAGCAGGGATATATACCCAGTCAGGAGCTTTGACTACAGTTTTTCGATCGACAGTAGCACAAATACCAAAATTAGTAGCAATTATGACCGATTCGATAATTAGTCCAGCCAGCTCTAAAGATTCGCGCAGAGCAGCAGCCAGAAGCGGTTGTAAGTTACTTTCCACTGGTTCGTCGGGTAATACAAAGTCAGGTGGGAGTTTTTCCCAAGTGATGGATAACGGAATCTGCGGAGACTGAATGAGTAGTGTTGTCATAACCTGTCGCTAACTGCCAATGGAGTCAGAATCATTTCTATTTTAACAGTTAAAACTGTTCGATCGAGCGGCCACTTCACACCTTGTTAATTAAAATTTTTTGAAGTAAATTCATTGAATTTTTGCTCATTTAATTCGGAATAGTCGTTGGCGTTGGCGTAAGCCTGCCTTTGGCACAGCCTACCGGAGGTAATCGCCGATCGTGCAATTCGGGTCTAGATAGTTGTATGTTGAGATACGAACAACAACAGCGATCGTAACATGGAATTTTGGACTCAAGTATTGGATGTTGCTAGTACCACAGCACAGAGAGTGGGGGCGCAATTACTACTAGACTTTGGGCACGTTCAAGGACTAGAGAAGGCGGATGGGAGTTTAGTTACGCAGTCTGATGAATGGGCGGATCGGGAGATTCGATCGAGTATCCTCAAAGTCTTCCCCGATCATGCGATCTTGAGTGAGGAGGGCAATCATGAGTTTACTGACGCTCAGTGGACGTGGATTATCGATCCCCTCGATGGTACAACCAATTTCACGCGGGGGATTCCATTGTGGGGGGTGTCGATCGGATTACTCTATTACGGTGAGCCAGTCTTTGGCTATGTTTATTTCCCGCCTGTGAACCAAGCTTTTCACGGCTATTGGGCGGGTAATACTGGATTAGATTTACCATCTGGAGCCTATCTAAACGCTCGTCAGATCCACGTTAGTCAAGATAAACCTAGCGGTAATCATTTTTTCAGTTTTTGTGCCCGTAGTCTTCAAGTTTGGCAGCCTGGATTTCCCTGTAAAGTGCGGATGCTCGGTGTCGCTACCTACAATTTTCTGGCAGTTGCTGCTGGCTCCAGTTTGGGTGGGGTGGAAGCAACACCGAAGATCTGGGATCTGGCGGCTGTCTGGGCGATCTTACATGCCGCTGGTGGAACGTGGCAATCATTGCGATCTGAACCAACTTTTCCTGCGATTGTCGGGCAAAATTATGGTAGTTATGCCATGCCGAGTTCGGTCGTGAATAGTTCGGAGCTGTTGGTGCAATTGTTACCACTGATGACATCGCTCCGAAAGTAGGAAAATTAGAGGTAAAATCACACCCACCGCAGTCACCAGATCTGTTGGGACAAAAACCCGACTTTTAAAGAAAAGTCGGGTTTTTCGCGGTAATAGTTTTACAGCCCTAATCTCCCTAGCGGTTGCTATATTTGGTTCGGTACCCCTGCAAGATAACAAGCTCAACTATGTAGATCTATTCAGATTTGGCTTCTGTTGCAGCAGCCTTCGCCGCAGCTTTCTCAGCCGCCTCAACTTTCTCAGCCGCTCTTTTTTCGCGTTTCTTGCGCTCGGCTTCGGCTAAGTCACCCATGACTGCTTCCATTTGGACTAGTTTATCGAGATTGCTCCGATAGGTATCTAGATCTTTTTGGACTTTCTCGGTGGGGAGGTGCATTGCTTCACCAATCTGGACAATGGCGGCTTCACGTTTTTTCTCATCCTTGAGCAAATCTGGTGCAGCTTGTTCGAGGATCGTAAATAAACCAATCCCAAACAGGCGACTGTATTTGAATTTGGGGTTACTGGCGATCGATTCCAATGTACTGGCTAATTGCGCTCCTATTCCCTCCTTCGTGGGATTTGCCAGCCAAGCGACAATATCCTGCTCTTGCATACTCTTGGCAAACGCTTCAACTCCAGCGGCATCGGTTCTGTGCTGCTCGGCATTTCCACCCATCGACTGACACAACGCCACAAAAATTGACTGCTTGTCTACTTCGGGACGATAACTAGCCATGAATCGCTCAAAGCTACTGACCACACCCAATGCGTAAACCGGATTGTAGTCAAAATCAACATTGGTAGAAAGTAAATGCATTTCGACCATCAATTCTTCTACTACCCGCCGATAAATCGAATTGATCGGGCGCGTATGCTGGGAGTAAAAGTTACGCTTGGTATCGGAAACAGTAGTCTGGTTATTCACTATGCGGGAGATTTGGTTAACAATACTTAATTATCGCCGATCGCCTGCACAATAGGCAAATTCATCTGGAGATGGTTGTGGGATGGGGGGTGTGGGAGAATTGAGATGGGGAGAGAAAAGTGGAGCACCTTGGAAAAAATTAGAATAGAAGCATGAACTTATCAGTCAAACCTCTTCCTGCTGCTCGATCGTATGCGACTTTATCCATTATTGCCGCAGTACTGACGATCGGACTGAAATTCGGAGCCTATTTCCTGACCGGATCTGTTGGTTTATTATCTGATGCTTTTGAATCGATCGTCAATTTAGTGGCAGCACTTGCGGCTTTTTGGGCATTGTCATACGCCGCCAAACCGCCTGATGCCGAACACACTTTTGGTCATGCCAAAGCTGAGTATTTCTCTAGTGCCTTGGAAGGAGTCTTGATTTTAGTCGCAGCGGTGGGGATTGCGGTTGCGGCGGTAGAGCGGCTGGTTCATCCCCAACCAATCGAGCAGATTGGCTTGGGGTTAGGATTAGCATTGGTAGCATCGATGATTAATGGTGGCGTTGCGTGGATTTTGCTCCAGGCTAGCCACCGACTGCGCTCGATTACGCTCAAGGCGGATGCCCATCATTTGCTCACCGATGTGTGGACATCTGTCGGTGTCGTCATCGGCATTGGACTGGTAAGTATCACTGGCTGGAATGTGCTAGATCCGCTTGTCGCCATCTTGGTTGCGGCTAATATTGTCTGGGCAGGTGTCAAAATGCTGCAAGAAACCGGAGCGGGTTTACTCGATACAGCCATCTCCGCCGCCGAACAACAGGAAATTCTGTCGATCATGAGTGAATATGAAGGCAACGGCATCAAGTTTCACGCTATGCGAACCCGCGTTGCCGGAGCATATCGGTTTGTGTCATTTCATGTGTTGGTGCCAGGTGCGTGGACGGTGCAACGAGGTCACGATCTGTGCGAATCGATCGAACAAGCCATCTCCCAAGCGTTACCAGGTACAGATGTCACGACGCACCTAGAGCCTGCGGAAGATCCGATTTCTTGGGACGATCTGAATTTAAGTTGAATCAGCAATTAATAGTAATGTGGCGTTGCATCTACCAGAATTTTTATGCCTTTATGCCGATACGTTTGACTCGATCTACAAGGCATCTTGGATACATAGATGATTACCTTTAGGAAAGCAGGACGGTAGATTATGACTCGGAATGTAAACGTTGCAGCATGTTTACTCGTCGGTACAATGGCGATCTCTACGGTATTCTCGCCACAGGCTACTTTAGCAGCTCAACCGGAGGCTCAAAGTCAAGCACAATCTAATCTTAACTCGAACGCGCAAGCGCACCCCCTAAGGGTGGTCGATGCACTCGGTCACTATCAACAGGGTCTAAAATCTGCATCACTAGGCGATATGATGATTGCAATCGGTAAATTCGATCGAGCAATTGCGATCGATCCCCGCTATTTTCAAGCTTATATCGAACGGGGTAACGTCAAGGATGCCATCCATGATTATCCAGGCGCGATTGCTGATTATACCAGTGCAATCTCGATCGATCCCCAGGCTGCGACTGCTTACTACAATCGCGGGACTGTCTTGAGTCAAAGCGGCAAACACGAGGCAGCAATTGTTGACTACAAAAAGGCAATCGCAGTTAATCCTCAATATCCTCAAGCTCACCTCAATCTCGCCAACGAGCTAGACGATCTCAACGATGTTGCTGGCGCGCTTATTAATTACGATCGAGCAATTATGCTCAAGCCCAATTATGCTCTAGCCTATCTCAATCGTGGCATCATGCATGAACGCGCCGGAAATCGCACTCAAGCCATTACCGATCTGCGTCAAGCGGCTAAATTATTTCAATCGATCGGTCAGATCGATCGGTACAATCGGGCGATTAAAATGATTAAAGATATGCAGTCGGAAGTTTAAAGATGGGCTGCTAATTGGTAGACTCGATCGAGAGACTATCGCTAAAAATCTGGTTATGACGATCGAGACTTGCTTCCCCCTGGCAATTTATTATGAGGATCTATCCGACGCGCCCCAACATCAACAAAGCCTAATTGATGCGGTACTAGAACTAGAACAAGCTGGTGCCGAACGCCGTAACTATCCAGAAATGGCCTGGACGGGCGATCTACATGGCGTAGAGCAAATTCATACCAATCCTCAGTTTGCATGGATTGTAGCTCAAGTAGAGCGGCATACAGCGATCTATCTGCTGGAGCTAGGTGTGGATTTAACCAAGGTAGATCTGTACATTCAACGCGCATGGCCGATCGTCTCACGCACAGAGCAAGAAATCGGTGCTCATTGCCACAATACAGCGCATATTAGCGCAGTTTATTACATCAAAGTACCAGCAGAGGGTACCTATGACCCAGGTAGATTAGTATTTTTCAATGACGCACGAGTCAATGAGGTAAGTCCAGGCTTGGGTAGTGAAAATACCGATATCGTCGATGCAGACAACTATCTCAATCAGCTCTACTCTGCCCATATTCCCGTCGAAGGGCGGCTAATAATGTTTCCCGCCAAGCAACGTCACGCCGTGACAATGAACGAAACCGAAGAATTGCGACTATCTCTATCGTTTGATATAGTCCTAACTGCAACTGCAACCGCCGCAGGTGAGTACGAATTTCTCACGCCACCGCCAAGTCAATGGCAGAAGTTTAGGCTCTAGGGGAAAATCCCCTCCTCGGAGGCTACCGTGTATACACAAGTCGAATTTGACCGAGTTTCCATCCTTCAAAGATCGACTCAAATCGCCTCAGACCATTAACTAAGGTAGGCATACCAGGGGGTGTTTGGGAGCGAAAACCCGACCATCCTCCCAGCCGAG
>JANXVE010000024.1 GCA_025351825.1 Chamaesiphon sp. 341R_metabat_111
AATGTTGATATGCCTGTGCTAATGTCGCAGATTGTTGGACATGATAACCAGCTTGGTGAAGATGCCAAGTCAATAGCGATCGTAAGTTATGATTGCCTTCAATAACATGAATCTGCACGCTTTTTCAAGAGATGATTGCTGATTTTGGTTAGATATTCTCTAGGATTGGAACATTAGTAAATATCCGAACAGTCTAGATAGTGTATACCTGTGTGGTTCGATCGTAACCAAAAGTCTGTGATGGGGATCGCTATTCTTCCGATTTGTTTAAGCCAACGCGATGCGAACTGCAAATGTGTATTTCCCACCCCCAATTTAACAAAAAGTCGCCTAGACTGTAATAATGTCAGACCGAACAATTTTGATATATCCTATTTAGTATGTCCAGGATTAAGCCATGCTGCAAACTATAGAAACAGTCGGATACTATCAAAAGATTACTGATGCCTTAGTCGAAATGTGGCACCGAGGCTATCGCTTCGATGATTTGCGCTTATATCTCGATGGATATTTAGCAGCACTGAGAAGTACCAATGTGCTAGAAGCGTATCAGATCAATCGGGTCGAAGAGGAAGTGATGCGGTATATTTACGATCCTTCCAACTTTGAGTTACTCGAATTGCAGCGAGAACCAGATTATCGGTATTAATCAGTGGATAGTGAATGGTGGATGTAAATATCCAAGCTACTTGCATCTTACACGTGTAGAGAAATATTATTACTAATCGTAGATTTTAGGGTACCCACGAGGGGCACCCCTACAAGTTATCTGTAGGGGTGCCCCTCGTGGGTACCCTAGATCTACGCCTAGTAATAGTCGATATGTATTGATGCAAGATGTGAAACGATCGAGTTAGCGATCGACTATCAACTAGCTAAAGCAACTTCCACCATTTGCTGAAGTTCGCCTTTTTGATATAGCTCAGTCAACACATCCGAACCGCCGATGAATTCGCCATTGATATAGACTTGGGGAATTGTCGGCCAGTTAGAATACTCTTTTACACCTTGGCGGATATCTTGGTCGGCTAAAACATCGACTGTTTCATAAGGTACACCCAAAATGTTCAGAATTTGGACGACTTGGTTGGAAAATCCACATTGAGGCATTAATTTATTGCCTTTCATGAACACCATGATTTTGTTGTCTTTGATGAGCGTGCCGATTGTTTCTGCTGCTGGAGTAGTCATAGTTCAAAGAGTGGGGAGTAGGGAATAGAGCGTAGAGAAATACCTAGTTCTCAGCTTGCCATGTGGCGGGGGTGTAAGTCTTGAGGGCGAGAGCATGAATCGCACCACTCGCCATTGGTTCTTTTACGGCTGCGTAAACTAGTTGATGCTGTTGGATCAGTGATTTGCCTTCAAACTGAGCAGAAATCACCACTGCTTGATAATGATCGCCACCACCTGTGAGATCGGTGATTTGAACGATTGCTTCAGGGATACCTGCTTCAATACTGGATTTAACTTGACTTGGAGTGATTGCGCTCATTGGGAAAGAAATAGGAAAACTTGCGATCGACTATCAACTATCAACTATACCAATGAGGCTAGTTGTACCCAGCGAAATTCCCTGTCGCCGCCTAGTTCGATGACTACTTTGATTCTAGGATCGATCGAAGGTAATTCGGTTAAGTAGGCTAGTTCTTGACTAGATAATACCTGACCGTCAACTATCCACAAGACCAAGCCTTTGGATGTGGGGCGCAGGTGGGCGAGATAGGTATCGAGAATGGGTGGAATGTAATAGGTGCGAATTTCCTTTTTACCAACGTGGGGGGGGCGGACTCCGTGGACTCCAGTCAGATAAGTACTAAGATCGCCTAAGCCTCTAGCAGATATCCGCATACTCTCATAGCCAGTTGCCCGAAGTCGCCGTTGGTAGCGACCTTCATAGCCACCTTCGAGGGGAGCGTACACACCCAGGGAGCCGGATTGTTCGAGATCGCGGATAAATGGCTTACCAGTCGTAATTAGGGGCATTTCGACATCCTCGTGATGAATCGATCGATTGCTGACGATCGACAATTAGTATTTGAGTGTAGACCGATCGACGATGGATCGATCACTATTCCCTAGTTTTGGTTCTAGTCGATTAGCTTACTTCTGTTCTAATTATGCCACGAGTAGGGGATTGACGGTCTAAATCTAGTCAAGGATATTGACTCCATCATAGACGAGTGCAACTAATTCATTGTGTTCGTTGAATTCGATCGCCGTTGGTTTAGGGGTCAGAATCGTGATATTGTCAAACGCCCAGCAACAACCGCAGAATTTGGCTAAGTCAACCAGTGGCTGAATTTGAGGGATATCGAAACCAATCTGGTAAAAGTAATCAAAATAGCTCAGGTAAGCAATTCGATAATCTTGCATTGCGGCTGGTAGGGACGCAGGATCGATTTGGGGATGATGTTTTTTGACTTCGGCAATGGAGACGCGATTGAGAAAGTCACCCAGCGGATCGAAAGCAATCTTCTGATCTTCGCCAGTAATTGCCCGAGGATTGCCGTAGGCTTTGACAACTTCCATAAACTCTGGGCTGATTTGACTATTGATGATTCGATCGCAGCTACTAGAGATGCGATTGAGAATTGTAGTGCCGACATCGACTAAATCTGGACGGTTCGCTAAAATTGTCATGGCAGTGAGCGGGTTCTCCGTCCACAGAATCCGCGATCGATCTAATCCAGCATATTGATAACAATCATTAATTGCTTTTTCGGCGAGTTCTCGATCTGTTGTTCGATCGACGAGAATTTCATCCCACCTTTTCCTACTTTGAGGAATAAAATCTACTTCCAATTTAACTAATTTGCGAGGACCACTTTCCACTTTGGATAGGTATTGGGCTAAAGATTCACTTTCGGCCGATTTAGTTGGGAGATCCATAGATAAAAATAAGATGCTTTAAGTTGTAGCTAGCTATACCCTGGTATGGGTAACAGCAAGAATTTTAATAAACGGGGGGTTTGAAAATGAGGGCTGGAGCGGAGGTCAAATCGACATTGAATCATCCACTGATGATGATGACTTTGACTCGCTCAAGATGTCTACATTATTATAGATAATACCCAAAATCTTTCCTTGACGATCGATCTTAATTTTGAAGGCTTGGGTGTAAGAATTGCCAGCTCCTAAACTATCCAGTACCAGCCACAGGATTTGGCTAGATCGGTGATGATTTGGATTTGGCAAATTGGATTAGTCGATCTGTAATAGGGATGTGAAATTTTGAGCTGTGATAAAACTAATTTGCGCCGTCAATTTCTCCAGCAGCGACAGGAGTTACCCGCCCGATTGTGGAGATCTCAGAGCGATCGCATCTGCCATCAGCTCTCAGTTTGTCCTCAATTCATGGCAGCACGGACGATCCTCGCCTACCACAGCCATCGCCAAGAGCCAACGTTAGACTATTTATTTACCCACACTCACAAGCAATGGGGCTTACCTCGATCTGTAGGTAAAGAGCTACTGTGGCACCGCTGGCAGCCCTCAGCACCACTGGTAACTGGCAAATATAGCATTCTAGAACCCGATCCAGAATCACCCGTACTCACGCCCGATTTGGTGGATTTAATCCTAGTTCCGGCAGTTGCGATCGATGCCCGTGGTTATCGGTTGGGTTATGGCGGTGGTTATTATGATAGATTGCGGTCAGACCCAAGATGGCGAAAGATTCCCACGATCGGGATTATATTTGATTTTAGCTATGTCGAGACGCTCCCGACGGACGTTTGGGATTTACCGCTAGATGCAGTTTGCACGGAATTAGGCTTTCATATACTAGTGAGACAGCCCAATGTGTAAATAATATAGAACCCATTTGAGATCTTTTTAGTTCCTAGTCGAGGAGGGTAGGTTTTGTTTAAAATCGAACATAGCATCGACATTAGATTGCATAAACCTACCCCTACAGATCCATGAAGCATTTGGCGAGCCAACCGTAGGGGCTGGTTTATGCTAGTAATTGTCGCCTAACACTATCATCTTCCAACAAAACCTGCCCTCCCTTACAAGAAGATCTCAAATGGGTTCTATAGTTGCGACAACCCGTGGGTACCCATGAAGGGCACCCCTACAGGTAACTTGTGTAGGGGTGCTCTTCATGGGTACCCTTAGATCTACGCTACCCACTATCCCCTATTCCCTACCACATGCATTTCTACCAGTCAAACCCGATCCTCACCACCCTTGCCGAACAAGCTCTCGCCAGCACTTGGGCAAAATTTCCCGACCTGAATCGCGAACAAATTGCCCTCACCTGGCTAGTGTACGATCGACCAATTCCCGTTAATACTGGTGGAGCGATTACGGCGGATGAGTTGTGGAAATATCCGGTAAGGGGTTTCAATTATCGCGGTGGCGAACGGACTTATCCCGCAAGTATTGTCAAGCTATTTTACTTATTAGCGATGCACGAGTGGCTGCAACAGGGTATGGCCGAACCTTCTGCCGAACTCGATCGAGCGATGCGGGACATGGTTGTAGACTCAAATAATGATGCTACTAGTCTGGTTGTCGATACCCTTACAGGTACCACCAGCGGGCCAGAACTCTCACCAGGGCCATTTACCACCTGGAAGAGCCAGCGCAATCTGATTAACCGCTACTATCAATCCCTGGGCTGGCCAGAACTAGATCCGATCAATGTCAATCAAAAGCCTTGGAATGAAGGCCCCTATGGACGAGAGCGGATGTTTGTGGGGGAAATGCGGGAAAACCGGAATATGTTGACCACAGATGCCGTAGCGCGATTGATGCATAGTATCGTCGGTGGTGCCGCAGTGAGCAGCGATCGATCGAGTCAAATAATGCAGCTACTTCAGCGAGATCTCAACTGGGCTGGAGTCACCCCCGATCTAGGTGAGGAGAATCAGGTAAATGGCTTTCTCGGCGCGGGTCTACCACCTGAGAGTCACATCTGGTCGAAAGCAGGTTGGACATCCCAGACGCGCCACGATGCAGCTTATATCGAATCACCAAATCGACAGCCCTATCTTCTAATTATCTTTACCGAGGGCACTGCCAGTCAAAATCGGCATATTCTCCCATTTATCTCCAATTTACTAGCAACCGCCATGTCTGAGATCGAGACATTCGAGTGAGGGGATTTCAATGGAGGAAACTATATAATCAATTATTCAGTCTAAGTCCTTACTAGGATTTCGATTGCAAGTAGTTAATTCACATCACCAATCTCTCAAGGAGTAATCAGCACCTGATATGATCCCACCTATCGTCACCACTCCAGCTTTACAATCACATAATTCGATTCCAGCCACTCAAACTAATGCGAGTGCAATCAAAGCAGTTAAAGTAGCTCCAATCCAGCTTGCTGACTCGAATTGGAAAAACCAAGCACCTTTAACCAGCCCCGATCTCCAAACCACCCCAAAACTCCAAATCGCCCAATCGGAACTACCTGGAACTTCGCCTCAAGCTCCGCCATCACCAAGCATCCGAGATACAGGTAATGGCTATCCGACCAGAATTCCCCAGAATTATGTTGGTCCAGCAATTGGAATTGGGAATGGTTCCACCAATTTTGGAGTGGTTAGCAGATTCCCCTTCTCCCAAAATTACTCGATTCGTCCATCAGCATTTTTTGGTAACAACAACACGGTGTTGCGCGTGCCTGTTACCTATGATTTTACCCTCGGTGACAAAGAACCATTTGAACGCAATCCCTTACTCACTTTTCATGCTGGTGGTGGGGTGCAATTTAGTTCCATAGGCGGCACTGCTCAAGGTGACAAATTTGGCTTGTTAGGCACTATTGGTGTTGACATCAATCTCTATGATGGGATCGCGATCCTCGCTAGTTACAATACTGATTTTGGCAATGTGAACGGTACTAATATTGGGCTTGGGTTTGAGTTCTAATTAATCGATAGTTGGGTTAGGAGTTATGGTTTTTGGCTCTATTAATGATGTATCCTCAAGCCTAACTCCCGATCTTAATTGGTAAATCAACCGTAAATTCTGTCCAGCCATTACTACTGACAACGTTGATTTTGCCATTCAATTGCTCTACGAGTTTTTGGACTAAAGATAAGCCCAGTCCTGTCCCTTGTTGCGATCGATTATTGCCAGGTACACGATAGAACTTGTCGAAGATGTGTGGCAGGTGCTGTGTAGCGATCGCGGCTTGATTCCTAATCTGGATTGTCAAGAGTTCGGATTTGAGATTGCTATCGATCGATACCAAGATATCACCACCAATACAGGTATATTTACAGGCATTATTTAATAACTCTGTCATAATTTTGGTCAGACAAATTCGATCTGTTAAAACAGTTGAAATTGAATTAGAGATCGATACAGTAATCTTTTGTTGAGATTCATCAGCACGACAAGCAAATGATTCCACCGTGGTTGATAGCCAATCTTCAAGCTCGATCGATTCGACATTAGCTCGATCGTCAGTTGAGCCTTTTTTCTGAAGCAGCGCAGTTTCTAATCGCTGTAAGTCTAGAATATTGTTAATTAATTCTACTTCTCGATCGCATTCTTGCTCCAATACAGCTAAATATCTTTCCGCTGGATGCCCTGCTAATAGATTGGTAAGTTCAGTGTCTGTTCTCATACTAATTCTCAACATCCGCATTGCCATTTTAATATTCATCAATGGTGCCCGCAAATCGTGAGTAATATTATTGATAAAATCATCCTTCTTCTGGCAAATTAGCTCCAATTCATCGACTCGTTCGATCGATTCTGCCAGATATGATAGTGGTGTCGAACTAGCTACCGCAGGTTGAGTCGCGATAAATTCTGACAGCAAATTCATCGCCGCTAGTAATTGCTGCCCTAACGCTTGCACCCAAGACAAATCTTGAGCTGTCCAAACACTATTGAGATTTCCGCGCAGACAAATCCTACCCCACAATTTACTCTGGTTATTGCTGTAGAGATCTAGCTGCTCTAATAGTGGAATAAATACATATCGATCGCAAATATCGATATTCATCACCGTCGTCATCGCTGTAAATTCGACGATATCTCGCTGCTGCAACCGACGATCGATCTCTTGAGCTTTTTCAGGTTCTAAATTTAAGCTCAATTGTCCCAGATCTGGTAACTGCGCGATCGTCAACCAGCGATGTAACTGTGGTTGGTATTGTTCGATTGACACTCCCTCTAGTACTAAAATTTCCTTGATTTGGGCAGCGGTAAGTTGACATAGATGCGTTGAGTCGATATGACTGGACATAGAAGGCAATCGGGGAAAGTTGGGGATAAGCGTTGAAGGTTAGTCCTGAGATTAATAAAATTTGTTACAATCTAGGAACAAAGCATGGTAAAAAGTATATGAGCGATCTTCCAGCGGAACAACTACGCCAACGAGAACCAGCAGAAATAGCCTCAGTATCCACACAGTTGGAAAGTCCAGATTTGCGAGATCGGATGTTAGCATTGGCATCACTGCGCGATTTTCCCGCTGATGTCGCACTACCATTGATCAAAAAAGTGCTCAATGATGAAAGCCTACAGTTGCGATCGATGGCAGTATTTGCACTGGGGGTCAAAGGTACACCAGAATCTTACCCGATTTTGATCGAGATCCTCGCGAACGATCCAGATTATGGCATTCGGGCTGATGCCGCAGGTGCCCTCGGCTACCTCGAAGATATCCGTGCTTTTGAAGCACTAGTTCGAGCATTTTATGAAGATACTGACTGGCTGGTGCGGTTTAGCGCGGCTGTATCCCTCGGCAATCTCAAAGATCCCCGTGCTTTTAATGTCTTGATGCGTGCTCTAGACTCACCAGAAATTGTGCTCCAACAAGCAGCAATTGCCGCATTAGGCGAAATTAAAGCAGTTGCCGCAATCGATCGATTATTATTATTTGTTGATTCTGAAGACTGGCTCGTTCGCCAACGTTTGGCTGAATCACTCGGACAACTACCCACACCAAAAAGTATCTCCGCGCTCAAGTATCTTGCCAGAGATAGCCAGCCAAATGTCGCCGCCGCCGCCACTATTTGGCTCCAACGAATTGAAGACAGCAAGGAATAGGGAATAGGGGATCGGCAATCAGAAGTTATACTAGTTATTGATTTAGATAAATTTTTTAAGATAATTATTCTATTCCCTATTCCCTATCCTCTTATTTATGAATGTCCGCGAATTTTTTGAATTAAGTGCTGGCAAATGGTTTTCCCAAAAGACTAGTCAGCATCTAACTTTGAAACAGTCAGAACATGGAAAATCCGATTTAGTAATTGAGATTCTAGCCAGCGATCATCCCCAAGCGATCCAACTCTGTCAACAAGCAAGTGTCGAGCCTAGCTCGATTTGGGGTGGCGTAAAATATACCTGGAAAGGCACAATTGCCTGGGATACACCCACCAAGAACTCGCCAAATCAGCAGGGTGAATCGATCGCGATTGCCATCTCTGACACACCAGAAGCTAGAACTGGCAGACTATTTCACACATCCACCAGCAACGCCAAATCACTTCAGACAGCTCAATACACGCTGGGCGATGATGACGCACTCACTCTAATCACCACAACAGGAGATACTAATTCTTCAGAACGAGTGTGGTTTGAAAGCAACAACGTTCGAGTCCGCACCACCATTACCACTCAAGCAAATGGTGATTCACTCGCTTCCTTCTACTCAGAGATTCGCATGGGAGGGTAAGTCAGTTAATAATTGAGAATTGAGGATTGAGAATTGATAGCTAATTCAATTCTCCCCAGTCTCCCATCCCCCCGCGCTCCCCATCCCCCTATCCCAACTTGTTGCCAAATTTATATCGAAATGTAAGAATGCGGTTGGGCAATTATTATTAGGTAAATTTTAAAAATACGTGCAATCTAATCTAGTCGAATCAGCCAATCCTAACGAAGCTCCATTTGAGCGAGAACGGCTTCCCTTCACGATCCAAGATGTCCGCGCAGCGATACCCAAACATTGTTTTGAGCCTTCCACCTGGAGATCGTTATCTTATTTCTTCCGCGATGTCGTAATTGTAGCTGGACTGTACGCGATCGCCTACAAGTTAGATAATTGGTTGTTTTACCCAGTATTCTGGTTCATGCAGGCAACGATGTTCTGGGCACTGTTCGTCATCGGACATGATTGCGGACATGGTTCATTTTCTCGCTACAAGTGGCTCAACAACCTTGTTGGACACATCACCCACTCATTCATTTTGGTACCGTATCACGGCTGGCGAATCAGTCATCGAACGCACCATCACAACACTGGCAACATCGAAACCGACGAAAGTTGGTATCCAGTATCAGAAGCTAAATACGATGATATGAAAGGCTGGGAGAAATTTCTCCGGTTCGACTTAACTCTACTATTAGCTTATCCTCTGTACTTATTCCGACGTTCCCCTGAGCGTCCAGGCGGTTCACACTTCCACCCAGCTAGTCCCCTATTTCGCGAGTCGGAAAAATGGGATGTCATCACCAGCAGTATCTGCTGTGCTGTCATGGTTGGTTTAGTCGCTGCGGGTACATTTACCTGGGGTTGGCTGTGGTTGGTGAAGTTTTACCTGATGCCTTATCTCGGATTTGTCGTCTGGTTGGATTTAGTTACTTTTCTCCATCACACCGACGATGATATCCCTTGGTATCGCGGCAAAGACTGGTACTTCCTCAAAGGTGCGCTGTCTACGATCGATCATGACTATGGTTTGATTAATGATATCCACCACAATATCGGTACCCACGTCGCTCACCACATCTTCCTCACCATCCCTCACTACCACCTCATCGAGGCAACAGAGGCGATTAAACCAGTATTAGGCGAGTACTATCACAAATCCGATCGTTCCATCTGGGATGCCTTCTGGGATGCCAAGGAGAACTGTCATTTTGTCACCAATACGGGGACGAAGATTTATTATCAAGCGAAGTAGCCGTTTGGGAGCGTGGGAGCGTGGGAGCGTGGGGGCGCGGGGGCGCGGGAGTAAGATGCAAGAAGCAAGCGTCTCCTATCTCCCATGCTCCCTATCTCCCACGCCCCCAACCCCTCCCACACTTAACCATCTTGCTCTAATCTAGAAGGTAATAACATTAGGAGTTAATCAAAGTGAGTAGCGTTACCGTCATTAATGATTCACAATTTGAGAATGAAGTTTTACAAGCTGAATTACCTGTCCTAGTATACCTTTGGGCGGCATGGTGTGGCCCGTGCAAGCTGGTTTCACCTTCGATCGACTGGATTGCTGCTAATTATGCCGATCGAGTTAAAGTAGTCAAGATGGACATAGATCCCAATCCTGCTACTGTCAAAGCTTACAAAGTAGAAGGCGTTCCCGCAATCCGACTATTCAAAGGCAATGAGATGATCCACGCCTGGGAAGGCGCAATCAGCAAAGATAAACTGAAAGTAATGCTCGATAGTAATCTCTAAAGATAAACATCGACATATTTTAGAACTAGCTGAAATCTGAATGGTGGGCAATGCCCACCCTAATTTTTAGCTAAAGCCTAAAGCCTAATTATGCAGTTTTCCCAACGCCTCCAACCATTAAAAAGTAATGTATTTGCCGATATGGATCGGGCGAAGGGAAGAGCGCGGGGACTGGGACGGGAGATTATCGATCTATCGTTGGGTTCCTCGGATCTACCAACACCAGCCCATGTTATTGCCGCAATTCAATCGGCATTAATCGATCCAAGTACCCACGGTTATTTACTATTTAATGGTACGCGGATATTTCGGGAAGCTGTGGCGAATTGGTACACGAATAAGTATGGAATCGATGTAGATCCAGAAACAGAAGTATTGCCGTTAATTGGTTCACAAGAAGGCACTGCACATTTACCATTAGCAATTCTCGAACCTGGTGATGTTGCCCTGCTAATGGATCCTGGATATCCTTCCCACGCAGGCGGTGTATATCTGGCTGGGGGTGAAGTTTATTCGATGCCCCTACTTGCCCAAAATGGATTCTTGCCTGTACTGGCTGATATTCCGCCTGCAACCCTGGCAAAAGCGCGGATGATGGTGTTGAGCTATCCCCACAATCCTACCACCGCGATCGCGCCCCTAGCCTTCTTTGAGGAAGCCGTCGCTTTTTGTCAGCAGCACAATATTGCCCTCGTGCATGACTTTCCCTATGGGGATATGGTGTTTAGCGACGTTCGGGTACCATCGATCTTGCAAGCAGATCGCGAAAAAAGCGTCTCGATCGAGTTTTTTACGATGTCTAAGTCTTATAATATGGGCGGGTTTAGAGTCGGGTATGCGATCGGTAATCGGGAGTTAATTCAAGCTCTGCGCCAAGTTAAGGCGGTAGTCGATTTCAATCAATATCTAGGAATCTTGCACGGTGCAGTCGCCGCGCTCAATGGCGAACAAACCTGTGTACAGCATACAGTCAATACTTTCAAACAGCGGCGCGATACGTTTGTCAAGGCTTTGAATCAGATTGGGTGGGATGTGCCGACACCTGATGCGACGATGTATATCTGGGCAAAATTACCACCGAAATGGGCGAGTGATTCAATTGCATTCTGTACGGAGTTAGTCTGTCAAACTGGTGTAGCGGCTTCGCCTGGGGTCGGTTTTGGCAAGTGTGGCGAGGGCTATGTACGATTTGCGTTGGTACATGAACCAGCTAAGTTACAGCTTGCAGTCGATCGAATTTCAAAGTTTTTGTAGAGTATACTCATGTCCTGCACCAGTTTGAACATACTAGTGCTAACCGTAGATCTTAGGGTACCCACGAGGGGCACCCCTACAAGTTATCTGTAGGGGTGCCCTGTCTTGTCGTTTTCTTATTCGGGGGGAACCCCCGAATAAAAACGCCGCTTAATGGGTACCCTGATATCTACGCTTAATAATTTACGATCCAATTATTTTCCATGAGACTTTGGAATTACTAATCGCATCCCGCTCTTCTTGCCATCGGCATCCCCCTGATAGCGAGGGATAATATGAATTGTGGCATGGTTCATGGCTTGTCCTGCCGCTTTGTTGATATTCATCCCGACATTAAATCCATCGGGTTGAAATTCTTTAGTCAAAATTTCCTGAACTTTATTCGCCATTAGCCAACAGGCTGATTGTTCTTTTGCAGGTAGTTCAAAATAGTTGCTAACATGTCGTTTAGGTACAATTAGAACATGCCCTCGACTGAGTGGATAGCCATCAAACATCGCATAGGCAGTTGCTGATTCTGTAAGTAAATTTAGCTTACGGTGAGGATTGCAGAAGATACAGTTATTCGGTGAATTCCACTGATGATTGTAATGAACATATTCATAGATCTCACAGTAATCATTTATCTGAATAGATTTGAAGGGTAACTTAACAGTGCATTGATATGTCGGTTTCTTGTGAACGTAATGTTCGCGAAATCCCTCTTTCTTTAAGTCGCGCCTGACTGCATAATATGCTTTACCACCAGGCTTGAGTAGATGAGCGACATTCATCAGCACATCAGCCTGAGCCTCTGGCATCAAAACATTCAGGACATAACAGCAAATAATCGAATCAAATTTGCCACCAGGATATATGGGGAAATAATGTGGATCGTAACCAGTGATATCCAAACCCTTTTGCTGTAAGAATTTAACATCGTTTCCCAAGCCACAACCAAAATCAAGAATGCTACCTGTGAGCAAGTTTTGACTTAATAAAAAGTGGACTGGCGATGATAATTTGATGCGATCGATCGCAGTTAAATGACTGAAATTATTTGCTTGTTTTCGCATGAGATTAGTCCGGTACGAAAAATCAGGATCGAGGTTTAGTGGCAGCTCAAGAGGAAAATTAAGTCGTTCTGAAGATTCTTATCATCTGTTAGATTTATTAATATTTGAGCAATCTGTAAATTCAGCAAATCTTCACTTACTTATAATTCCCCAAACATCGGTTCAAATATGACTTTGTGCGATCTAAATAATTTAGCCGATGGATCTTAGCGATCGTAACTTTTGTAATACATAGCATAGCTATCGTAAATACCGATCCTAGCAAGCTGCTGAGACTGACTACAATGAATAGGTACCAATCGCGAGCCAAAATTGCCGTGATTGTTGCTTATATGAAATTTTTATTTCCAGTCGCATCATGCAACCGAATAACCCCGAACAATTTACTGAAAAAGCTTTTCAGGCGATTACCAATACCCTCGACGTAGCCAAAGCTGCCCAGCAGCAGCAGATGGAGTCGGAGCATTTGCTCAAAGCATTGCTCGAACAAGATAGCTTGGCAACGAGTATCCTCACTAAGGCGGGCGTAAATCTGAGTCAATTTCGCCAGGGAGTGGATAGTTTTATCCAGAAACAACCGAAGATATCTGGTGGAATTAGTTCGGTGTATCTGGGGCGGAGCGTGGATACGTTGCTCGATAGGGCTGATAAATATCGAAAGGATTATGGTGATGAGTTCATTTCGATCGAACATCTGTTATTGGCGTACCCTCAAGACGATCGATTTGGCAAACAATTTTTTGCAGAATTTAAGTTAGAAGAAAGTAAATTAAAAACAATCGTCTCTCAAATTCGAGGTAGTCAAACTGTGAACGATCGCAATCCTGAAGGTAAATATGAATCACTTTCTAAATACGGTCGAGATCTGACTGATTTTGCCCGTCGTGGTAAGCTCGATCCAGTAATTGGTCGGGATGATGAAATTCGCCGCACGATTCAGATCTTATCACGTCGGACTAAAAATAATCCCGTCTTAATTGGTGAGCCTGGAGTTGGCAAAACGGCAATCGCCGAAGGGTTAGCCCAGCGAATTATTCGTGGGGATGTGCCACAATCTCTCAAAGATCGACAGCTAATTTCACTAGATATGGGTGCCCTGATTGCGGGTGCCAAATATCGGGGTGAATTTGAAGAACGGCTCAAAGCTGTCCTTAAAGAAGTTACTGAATCAGAAGGACATATTATCTTATTTATCGATGAGATTCATACAGTCGTTGGAGCTGGTGCCAGCCAAGGGGCAATGGATGCTGGGAACTTGCTCAAACCGATGATGGCACGGGGTGAGCTGCGGTGTATCGGTGCAACAACTCTGGATGAATATCGCAAGTACATTGAGAAAGATGCTGCCCTAGAACGTCGATTTCAACAAGTATATGTAGATCAACCGACTGTTACAGATACGATCTCAATTTTACGTGGTTTGAAAGAACGCTATGAAGTGCATCATGGTGTCAAAATTTCTGATAATGCCCTAGTAGCTGCGGCAACATTGTCTACTCGCTATATAAGTGACAGATTCCTGCCAGATAAAGCGATCGATCTGATGGATGAAGCTGCTGCTAAACTGAAGATGGAGATCACCTCTAAGCCAGAGGAACTGGATGAGATCGATCGCAAAGTGCTGCAATTAGAAATGGAGCGGCTATCTGTTAATAAAGACACATCTACACCCGCCCGCGAACGCCTGCAAAAGATTGAAAAAGAACTAGCAGATCTCAAAGAAGATCAACGTACCTTAACCGCCCAATGGCAATCTGAAAAAGATATTATCACCAGTATCCAAACCATCAAAGAAGAGATGGATACAGTTAATATTGAAATCCAGCAAGCCGAGCGTACCTACGAACTCGCCCTCGCTTCCGCGCTCAAATATGGCAAACTTACCGAACTACAACAGAAACTAGAAGCTGCTGAAGTCAACCTCGCCCAATCCCAAACCACCGGAAAATCCCTACTCCGCGAAGAAGTCACCGAATCTGACATCGCCGAAATTATCTCCAAGTGGACGGGGATTCCCCTCACCAAACTAGTCGAAACCGAACGAGAAAAACTCCTCTTCCTCGAAGACGAGCTGCACCGTCGCGTCGTTGGACAAGAAGAAGCCGTAACCGCCGTTGCAGAGGCGATTCAGCGTTCCCGCGCTGGACTATCTGACCCCAACCGTCCAATTGCCAGCTTCATCTTCCTTGGCCCCACAGGGGTCGGAAAAACCGAATTGGCTAAAACACTCGCCAACTACCTATTTGATGCCGAGGATGCCCTAATTCGCATCGATATGTCCGAATATATGGAGAAGCACGCCGTCTCGCGGTTGATTGGTGCGCCGCCTGGATATGTCGGTTATGAGGAGGGCGGACAGCTCACCGAAACCATCCGTCGTCGCCCCTATGCCGTAATCCTATTCGACGAAATCGAGAAAGCGCATCCCGATGTTTTCAACGTATTATTACAGGTACTAGACGATGGGCTCGTCACAGATTCCCAAGGACGGACGGTAGATTTCAAGAATACCGTAATTATCATGACCAGTAATATTGGTTCCCAATATATCTTGGATCTCGCTGGTGATGACTCTAAATATAATGAGATGAAATCTCGTGTGCTCGAAGCTCTAGGTCATAGCTTCCGCCCTGAATTTCTCAATCGGATCGATGATACAATCATTTTCCACAGTCTCCAAAAAGACCAGCTCCGCAGCATCGTCAAGATTCAAATCGCGCGGCTAGAACAACGATTAGTCGATCGAAAGTTGTCACTCAAACTCGCAGATTCTGCCCTCGATTTCCTCACCAATGTTGGCTACGATCCAGTCTATGGAGCGCGTCCACTCAAGCGGACGATTCAGAAAGAGTTAGAAACCATCCTCGCCAAAGGAATTTTGCGCGGTGATTTCAAAGAAGGTGATACGGTATTTGTCGAAGTCCAAAACGATCATCTCACCTTTAGTCGGCTACCTGGAAATATTGTGACTCAGGAAGCATGATGCTTCAGATAGGCAGAGACATTCTGCTTTTGCACGAGAAGTATGCTGAATTTTTTGGTCTATTTACCCGAATTTGGGTGAATAGGTGGAAAGTTTCCGACTAATATATATTTAGGTTACTACAACCGAGTATCATCGCTGTGTCAAAGTTCCTTGTTCCTGTTAATGTCTTATTTTTAATTTCCGCTACAGCATTTTACTTTTTTCGATTTTCATTACCAGACTCTCACATAGTTAGATGTGTGTGGAAGTCAGGAGGACAACCGTCTATTGGGGATGTTCTTACTTTTGAAGATTCTTCAATTAAGATTAAGTCTGGTTCTATCTATGAAAATGATGTAGTTTTTGCTGAAATAACCCAAAAGCAGTTCAGACCTTTCGTTGGCAACACGATAACTATCAAGGACATTAAAACTGGCATTTCAGGCGTTTACCATGAAAAGGGTTGTAAGTAGCCAGCCAGTAAGGTGAGCATTGCCTACCCTACATTTCTACATTTCTGTTTACTTACTTTTCCCAAGCCTGAAGAGGTGAAGACGCACCTTGCCACCGTGAAAAAATCACATGAATAAAATCAGCCAAACAAAACAGCTTGTTAGCGAGATCAATCGTTTGCATTGTGATTTTTCAAAAGATTATTTTGAAACAGGGTGGGTCGAAAAAATCAACCTTTCTAGAACCATCACCCATATACCTGTCCCTCATATCTATAAATATCGTCTAACCTTACACGAGAGCGTGAACGATTACCTGATGACGGCAGACATCGATATAAAATATTTTTACCGAGTCAAAACCCGCGAAAGTATAGACGACAAAATTGAACGCTTTTCAGAGCGAGAAGATCGATACCCTGTCAATAACTGGCTCAATGATATTTTTGGCGCGCGCATTATTTTAACAGCCGCAGAAATCACAGCCGTGATGGATCTACTCGATGACTGGCAAGATGAACTAAGCCTAAAAAACTGGTACTTGCGTAACAAAGAAGATTATAAAGGCTTGCATATTTACTTTAAAAATAAAAGCAACTTTTACTTCCCTTGGGAACTGCAAATTTGGGATGCAGAGGATATTCAAAGCAATATTCAAAACCACGAAAAATTTAAACGGAACTTTATCTAAAAATTGGAGGTGGTAATCGATCTTGAAACTGGAGTATTTGAAGTAGATGCCAGTGAGGTTGCTGCTGGCAATCGACTCGAAGCCAGTCACCCTGATGCTCAAATCTGGGTGATTCGCATTGGTGCTCGCTGTGTCCGTCGATTTGGCGGACGCACAAAGAAACCCCTCGCCTAACAAAACTACACCGCTAAGAATTGTTTAATCACATCCTGACTTAATTCACTCGTCGCACCTGAAGCCACAATTCCGCCCTTTTGCATCGCATAATAGCTATCCGCCTGTCTGACAAAGTGCAAATGTTGCTCCACTAATAATACTGATACACCCATCGTCTCGACGACTCTTCTTACCGCCGCTTCGATGTCCAAAATAATTGAAGGTTGAATCCCCTCTGTCGGCTCATCCAAGACAAGTAAACGTGGATTTCCCATCAACGCTCGTGCAATGGCTAATTGCTGCTGTTGTCCGCCACTCAAGTCCCCACCCATCCGTGTCAGCATGGTTTTTAAAACCGGAAAGAGTTCAAATATCTCCGGTGAAATACTAGCTGATTTGGTACTTTTCCCCCGCGCTTCTAGTCCCAACAATAGATTTTCTTCAACAGTTAATCTGGGAATAATTTCCCGCCCTTGGGGTACATAACCAATCCCCATTCTAGCGCGTAGATCTGGTGATTTATCATTAATAATCTGTCCATCCAGGGAAATTTGCCCGATCCGAGGTTTGAGCAGTCCAATGATACTCTTCATCAAGGTAGTTTTACCTACACCATTTCGACCGATTAGACATACCATTTTACCTGCGGGAACGTGTAAATCAACATTTCGCAGAATATGGCTTTCACCGTAATAAACATTTAGATTAGATATTTCTAGCATGATTAAATTACGATCTTAACGATCGATCGATTGTGGTTGACCGAGATATACTTCGATCACTCGTGGATCGTTTTGAACTTCATCAATTGTGCCTTCACACAATACTGTTCCTTGATGTAGGACTGTTACCTTTCGCGCAATTTGACGAACGAATTCCATGTCGTGTTCGATCACCAGAATTGCATGACTTTCGGCAAGTGTGACGAGTAGATTCCCGACATTTTCAGTTTCTTCATCGGTCAATCCCGCCACAGGTTCATCGACGAGTAATAGCTCTGGTGATTGAGCAACTAGCATCCCAATTTCTAGTCTCTGCTTCTCACCGTGAGAAAGCAAACTTGCAGATCGATCGGCTTTAACTGCTAATCCAATTGTTTCTAATAGTATCCAAACTCGATCGCGTTCTGGCCCCGACATCTTACCAAATAGTGTACCAAAAACACCCTTTGTTTGATTAGCAGCTAGTTCGAGGTTTTCACGAGCGGTGAGATTGAGGTAGACTCTGGGAGTTTGAAATTTGCGACCAATTCCCATGCGGGAGATTTGGGCTTCTGAGTAGCGGCGGATATTTTTACCTTTGAATAATACTTGCCCAGCAGTAGGTTTGATTTTGCCAGTAATTAGATCTAGAAAGGTAGTTTTACCCGCACCATTAGGGCCAATTACCACACGCAATTCGCCAGGTGCCATGCTAAAGTTGAGATTATCGATCGCTTTAAAGCCATCAAAATCCATTGTCAGATTTTCAGTTACTAGGATGCTCTCGTTCACTTTGTACCTCTGGATCTAAATCGATATTTGGATAGGTGCTAATCGGTTGCTGACGACGATAGAATAGTTTCCGCAAACCCACGACTCCATCGGGCAATACTGTGACAACAATCAGAAATAGTGCTCCCTGAAAAAACAGCCACACTTCTGGAAATTGCTCACTGAGGAGGCTTTTGGCAAAGTTAACTAACAGCGTACCCAAAATCGCGCCCACCAGTGTGCCACGCCCTCCTGCTGCCACCCAAATCACCATTTCGATCGAGAAGCCAATATCCATCAATTGGGGCGATACTCGTCCGGTTTGAATGGTGTAGAAGGCACCGCCAATAGCAGCGAGTGCAGCAGAAACAGCAAAGACAACTACCTTGAATCCAGTCGGATTGTAGCCAGAAAACCTCAATCGATTCTCATCATCGCGGATTGCAACTAATAAATTGCCAAATCTACCGCTTGTCAGCCATCGACATAGTGCATAAGCGAACATCAATGCGATAATCGTCAGGATATAAAATGTGAATTGATAGGTACTAATATCAGCACCTAAAATAGTTTTAAAATCGGTTAAACCATTGGTGCCATTAAATAATTTTTGCTGCCCATTGAAGAAGTTAAAGAAGACAACGGTAGCCGCTTGAGTCAATATCGAAAAATATACACCCCTAATCCGATTACGAAAGACTAAATAACCGAGTAATCCACCGATAATAGTGGGAATAAGTAAGATCGCTAGGAGCGTAAAATTAAAATCATGAAATGGTTGCCAAAAGCTTGGTAGCTCAGTCACACCATAGAGATTCATAAACTCTGGCAGTTGATTTGCAGCATCTTTGGGAATCTGCAATTTCAGATACATTGCCAGCAGATAACCACCAAGTGCGAAGAATACGCCATGTCCCATACTGAGTAGTCCAGTATAACCCCAAATCAAATCGATGCCTAAAGCTGCGATCGACAAAGCCAAGAATCTACCCAATAAACTCAGTCTAAAGTCAGTTAGGAGCCAAGGGATAATCAAAATTAGGATTAATGCGATCGTAACCACAATTCCAGCTTCTATTAATAATCGATTGTCTCGTTTCTTTTTCGGAACAAGAGTAATCATAAGTTAAGCAATTAATGATTGATAATTTTATTTATTAACGTAGCACAACGCACCAACTTATAATTCAACATTACGCCCCTTCTGGGGAAATATCCCACCAGGACGAACCTGCAAGAAGGTAATAATCAGTGCAAATACCATCACCTTTGCCATACTAGTAGTAGCAAAAAAAGTAAAGAAATCAGCAACAGGTTGAATCGGCGCAAATATAGTAGCAAGATTTCCCGAACCAATCAGATAACTAGCAGTGCCAATACTCAGCGCAGCAATAATCGTTCCCGCTAACTTACCAACACCACCGACTACTACCACCATAAAAGTATCAACCACATAGTTTTGTCCAGTATTTGGACCGACAGAACCAAGTAAACTGATTGCACATCCCGCTACTCCAGCCAGCCCCGAACCGAGGGCAAATGTAAACGCATCGACTTGAGCAGTCGGGATACCCAGACAAGCACTCATCTGCCGATTTTGAGTCACCGCTCGAATTCTGAGTCCCCAATTTGTCTGCTGGAGAAATAAATAGATGCCCACTAAACAAATAACGGTAATTGCCATGATAAATAACCGACTATATGGCAATTGAAAATCACCAATTGGGAAACCACCCCGCAACCATTCAGGAGCAGTAACATCGACATTTTGAGCACCAAACCAAGGCTTTGTAATCGTCAGACCGTATGTTTGAGCGAGAAAAATGCTAACAGCCGCACTAATTGCGATCGATAGTGGTAGTATGATTGCGATCGTGCCGTTCCTGATTCGATCGAAGTCTGGGCGACGTTTAATTAACCACATCCCGCCGAAGAATAGGAGTGAGAATGTAGCGATCGCGATCGACAGTCCCAAGCTAATACTGCGAACAAGTTGCTGTAAGATTAGACTTACACCCCAAGTCGCTAATAGAGTTTCTAGCGGTCGTCCATACAGAAATCTAATTACACCTCTCTCTAACACCAATCCCACTGCTGCGGCAACGATGAAAGCAGCAATTAGAGCAAAGAATATATAAAATTCAAATAGGGGCGCAGGGAGTGTTTTGAAGATGTTTTGAACGACAAATGTTGTGTAAGCTCCGAGCATCATCAATTCGCCATGTGCGAGATTAATTACGCCCATTAAACCAAATACGATCGCCAGTCCTAAGGCTGAAATAAGTAGGACTGAGCCAATACTTACCCCGTTAAAAATAGATTCTAATAATCCTGATAACACAATTAGTGAATGGTGGATAGTGAATAGTGAATAGATAAATGTAGGGTGGGCATCAAGACAATGCTCACCCTACATCTTGTTAACGATTAACTAAGCCTTAGCTTTGTACTTGCCACCTTTGGCTGGATCTGACCAATCGCAAGCAAAACCTTTAGTTTCGGTTACATATTGATTCCAAGGAATCGGCTTAATTGCTTCCTTCGATTCAGAGACAATCTTGAACATCCCATCTGCGCCGATCTCACCGATGCGGACAAATTTGGATAAGTGATGATTATTTTCCATCGTCACTTTACCTTCTGGGGCATCAAAAGTTAGACCATTAGCTGCTTTACGAACTGCTTCTAGTTCAAAAGTCTTGGCTTTTTCGACTGCCATCTTCCACATATACACCATGATATATGCAGCTTCCATCGGATCGTTGACTACTCTTTCTGCACCATATTTTTTCTTGAAGCTGTCAACGAAAGTTTTATTTGCTGGCGTATTCACAGTTTGGAAATAGTTCCAGGAAGCATAATGACCTTTGAGGTATTCTACCCCGATCGCTTTGACTTCTTCTTCGGCTACACTGACGGACATCACCGGATATTTATCAGCTTTCAAACCAGCACTTTGCATCTGCTTGAAGAAAGCAACGTTACTATCACCATTTAGAGTATTAAAAATGACTCCGCCGTTGGGTAAGGCTTTCTTAATTTTGGCAATAATTGGGGTAACTTCGTTGTTTCCTAAAGGTAAATAATCTTCCCCGACAGCTTTACCACCTTTAGCTTTTAATTGAGCTTTGATAATCGTATTTGCTGTACGGGGAAACACATAGTCAGAACCCACGAGGAAAAATTCTTTACCTTTATTTTTTAGCAGCCAATCTACCGCAGGCTCAATTTGTTGATTCGGTGCTGCACCAGTATAGAAGACATTTTGCGAACATTCTTGTCCTTCATATTGAACGGGATACCAGAGCATGTGCTTTTTCCCTTCAAATACAGGTAGAACAGCTTTCCTACTGGCGGATGTCCAGCAACCGAAAACTGTTGCTACTTTATCTTGGTCGATCAATTTCTTGGCTTTCTCCGCAAATTTGTCCCAATCAGAAGCACCATCTTCCACGATTGCTTCGATTTGTTTGCCTAGTACGCCACCCTTGGCATTAATTTCGGAGATCGCTAGTTGTTCGGCATCAACAACGCTTTTTTCACTAATTGCCATCGTGCCACTGAGGGAGTGCAAGATGCCAACTTTGACGGTATTACCATTCGCTGCTACGGGTGCATCACTTGGACTTGCACTAGTCGCTGGAGCTGTAGTTGGAGTCTTTGTGGGACTAGATCCTGGCTTAGTGCAGGCATTGAGAATTACGGTACCCGCAAGTCCAGCACCACCCAATAAAATGAATCTCCGTCGTCCAAATTGATTTGCCATAATTATTTAACTCTACTCTTCACACAAGACTAATTGGCTGAGATACTAATGCTAATATCTCAGCTTTTGCGTATATTGCAATACAAATCATTAAAATTTTACAAACATTAGGACTAATTGCTGAATCATTGCAAATCTAAAGATTTTTAAACTGCAAAATCGCCTCAACTGGATAACTCAGTTCGAGGATGTGTCGTCAGAAATTTTGGTTTGAGCGGGTGAGGATGTCTATTCGCCCAACTCTGGTACACCATGCCCAATTTTCGCCAAAGCTGCGGACATCAACCCTTTGAATAAGGGATGGGGCACACTCGGCGTAGACTGAAATTCGGGGTGAAATTGGGTAGCAATAAAAAATGGATGAGTCGGCAGCTCGATGATTTCAACTAAGCGCGTATCTGGCGAGGTGCCACTAATCAGATAGCCGCTGGCGAGGAACTGATTCCGATAGGCATTGTTAAACTCATAGCGATGGCGATGGCGTTCGTAGATCGCTTCTTGCTGATAGAGCTTGTGGGCGAGGGTATTGGGTTCGATTCGACACGCATACAGCCCCAACCGCATCGTCCCGCCGAGATCGACGACATCCTGCTGTTCTGGTAATAGATCGATAATTGGATTCGGCGTTTCAGGATCGAATTCCGAACTATTAGCCCGATCGAGTTTAGCAACATTTCGCCCCCATTCGATCGTCGCGGCTTGCATTCCCAGACACAATCCCAGGAAAGGGATCCGGTGCTCCCGCGCGTATTGAATGGTGGCAATTTTGCCCTCTACGCCGCGAATGCCAAACCCACCTGGTACGACGATGCCCTGCACGTCTGCGAGGTATTTGGCTGCCCCGTGGCTTTCTAAATCTTCAGAGTTTACCCAGATAATTTCTAATTTAGCACCTGTGGCGATCGCGCTATGTTTGAGAGCTTCTACCACTGACAAATAAGCATCCCCAAGCTGAGTGTACTTACCAACTAGGGCGATCTTGACTTCCTGGGTGGATGTCTGCATTCGATCGACCAAAGTTTGCCACTGGCTCAGATCCGGTGTACGCTGTTCGAGCTGGAGTAGATCGATCGCTTGCGTCGCCAATCCTTCCCGTTCCATCATCAGGGGGACTTCATAAATACTGCCCGCATCAGGCGCATTAATTACGCACTCTACAGGCACATCACAAAATTCTGATAGCTTTTCCTTAATCCCTTGGGGTAGTGGTTCGATACTGCGACAGACTAGAATATCTGGTTGAATCCCGATCGATCTCAATTCTTTAACTGAATGCTGTGTCGGCTTAGTTTTCATCTCGCCCGCCGTCGAAATCCACGGCACCAGCGCGACGTGCATGTACACGACATTGCGTCTACCCACATCCTTCCGAAACTGACGAATTGCTTCCAGAAACGGGAGTGATTCAATATCACCCACCGTGCCACCGATTTCAACAATTACGACATCGGGATTAGTATTCTTGGCAACCCGCTCGATCCGCTCTTTGATCTCATTGGTGATGTGCGGAATTACCTGCACCGTGCCGCCATTGTAGTCCCCACGCCGCTCCTTGTTAATTACCGCCTGATAAATAGCACCAGTAGTGACACTATTGAGCCGCGACATCGACGTGTCTGTAAATCGCTCATAGTGTCCTAAATCTAAATCTGTCTCAGCACCATCCTTGGTAACAAATACTTCCCCATGCTGATAGGGACTCATCGTGCCAGGATCGACATTAATGTAGGGATCGAGTTTCAAAATCGAGACTGAATAATTGCGCGATTTGAGCAACCGCCCCAAACTCGCCGCGACAATCCCCTTGCCAATACTCGAAACTACGCCGCCAGTGACGAATACAAACTTAGTCATGTTGCTTTGGTTACTCTACCTACTCGATTACTGCCAGAAACGGCAAGCCGTTCGACTAAATCATTGTAGACTAATCACTGTCAATTGCTCTGTGCTACGAACTCACAATCCCACCAATCTCTATCCTTGTGACAATTGCTGCACAAAGACATCGTGCTCTGCTGCTGCTAAACCTGCCTGTAATACTGCCAAAACCTTCACCATATCTCCAGCGAGTAAATCTTCTACTGCCAGCCACAAACCTGGAAATACTCGACTCCGAATTGTCCCATCGGCATCTGTCGGTAAAGAGATATAGTCACCATCTTGCAAGCAAAACCAATCCACTCGTCGATCGAACACCTGCCAGACGATATATTCAGGAATACCATTGCGGCGGTAGGCACGCTTTTTATCACCAAGATCGATTGCCGCACTGCTGGCGGCGATCTCCACCACCAATTCTGGTGCCCCTTCAATGTAGTCATCCTCACTCAGACGAGATCGACCACCACATTCTGATTCGATCAGTAGTACAGCATCTGGCTGAGGTTCATTATCTAAATCTAACCGGACTGTCGGTGCATCTCCCAGTGCCACTCCTGGTGTTGTCACCATGTAATTTCCCAACCACGTCATCAAACTAGCGTGGGGTTGTCCGTGACTTCTAAAGCGTAGTGCAGCAGCCATGTAGACAATTCCTTCGATTAGTTCGGCGTGCTTGAGCGGTGGCATGGCATTGTACCGTCGCTCGAATTCGTAGCGGGTAAGCCTATCGCCGTTTTCTAGTGGTGGAATGAGCCGATACTGAGCGGGTGTTTTCACCATTGCATCTGCCAGATTAAGAGTTCAAAAAGCTTGCTCTAATTATAGTTGAGAGTCGAGCAGCAACTATTCACTAATTTTCAACTCTGTTAAATCAGAAATCGACACATCAGCCATCGCCAAAGGCTGCGAGGATCTGCCCCAAGAGATGCCAATACAGCCCGCTGCACCGCCTTTGCTGCCCATCATCATGTCCCACGTACTATCGCCAACCATCAGAGTTCTAGCTGGATCTACCCCCAGTTCCTGACAGGCAAATTGAAACAAGCGCGGATCGGGTTTGGCAAATTGGAGATCGGAACCCAATAGTACCTGGAAATAAGGTTGGAGCTTGTGATAGTTGGCAAAATTGACGACTTGACTGGTTGTTGCTGCCGATACAATTCCCATTTTAATTCCCGCTGCTGCAAAAGATGCGATCGAGTCCTGACAGCCAGGAAACATCGCAGCAGGCGTAGATTCCATCACTCGATCGACTTCAGTAAAGGCTTGGCGTACAATCTCTACAGCCGCACTCCAACCTCGCCCCGTTTCGGCAATATAAGCAGCCGCTGCAATTTCATTCTCATAGCGACTTCCCACTGCTTGCAATCCGGCGGGATCTAGAGTCAGTCCATTTACGCCAAAAGCCATCAATAGCGGTTCGCCCACACCTGGAATTTGAGCGTCAATTAACCGTGCGCGTTTTTGGGCAAGATTGCGGAGGTAGTCTCCAGAGTCTTCGAGGGTACCATCTTTGTCGAAGATAATCGCTTGGATATCTGAGAATTTGTGAGTAAGACAATCAATTGAAATCATAGTGCGATCGTGAGGGCAGCCATATCCATTTAACTACCCTAACTGCATCTTGACACTAAATAATAAATAATATTGCGATCGAGATCGGATTAGTCCGATCGCAGTGCAAGATCGAAAGCATAACAAATTTTTAATAGCTCACGCTGAACCAGCTTTAAGTCACCACCAAATAATTTAATAAATCAGGGGGACAGCTCGAATGATGCAGAAAATTTTGATTGCCGTTGCTGGATTGGGAAAATGCGAACAGATGCTCAAAGTGTTAATGGAAATTCCCACCATTCAGGGCGCAAATGTGACCATTTTACACGTTGTTTCGCCGCAAGTCACTGCTGAATTGATGGCAGCGAAACTCACTGCTGGTGGTAAAATTCTCGCCGATGCGATCGAGTATCTCAAGCTCGATCCTGCTAAAGTTAATGTCAGACTAAAACAAGGTGAACCAAAGGATACTGTCTGTCAAGTTGCCGAGGAAGAACAATCCGATCTGATTATCATGGGTTCGCGGGGATTGAATCGGCTTAGTTCGATTTTAGCCAATTCTGTCAGTCAATATGTATTTCAGCTTACTTCTCGCCCGATGTTGCTAGTCAAGGATGATGTAAGCATCAAAAGTATCAATCGGGTTTTGGTTGGGTACGACAATTCTATCCCTGCCCAACAATCGTTACAGTTAGCATTATCTCTCCTCCGTGATGTCAAGGGTAGTCAACTACTGATCGTTCAAGTTAAAGCTGAGAGCCGAGCAGTCGATGCACTGACTAAACCAGAACAAGATCCCATTTTCGCGCCTGCTATTGCTGAAGCAAAAAAGCAAGGAGTAGCTTACAAATGTATCCTTGCTAGTGGTAATCCTGGCAAGGAAATCTGTAATGCTGCCGAAGAATTTCATGCCGATCTAGTAATCATTGGCTCACCAGAACGTCGCCCTTCGATCGCCAAAAACCTACCAGATCTCGATCGATTACTCGGCAACTCAATCTCTGACTACGTAAGAGTTAAAACACCCTGCCCACTACTCTTGACTCGATCGACTGTTGGTTAATGCAGCACTTTCTAGTAACATGCAGTACGTTATTAGAGCGGGGAGTGGTGACAAATAAGTTAAATAGACCTCTTGCGTGAATCCAGAATTGCTCATATTTCGATCGGTGACTTAGAATCTAAAAGCCCTATTGCTAATAACTAACAACTAGTAACTAACAACTAAAACACCATGATTTGATATTCGTGCAAGAGGTCTAATAACTAACAGCTTATGAAAGTTATGATAGTCTAGAAATCAGTGATTTCCCTAACAAGATCCCTGAAGTTTCGATGTATTTTTGACTGAGCTTGGCAACAGTAAAGGTAAAGCGCGTAACTAAAACGATCGAACAGATTAGTAATAGCTCTGGCAGGATCCCTTTTTTTAGTGTTAGTCCAATTCCTGGCACTAAATACCAGGCAAACATAAAGTGAAATATATACATCGAGTAAGAGGCTCGTCCAATTTCTGCTATCAATATATTTAAGTGTTTTAGATTTCTCAAAATATTTAGTAAAAATACAAATGAGATTCCAGCAATAACTGGTAAGGATATGGCAACTAACCAATATTGCTTGCTTGGCAATAAGATCATTCCAACTATCGTGACTGCAATAAAAATTGCAATCTGAACGGGCATTGATAATTTAATCGGAATTTTATAATGATGGTGGAAAAAGATTGTCATTCCCAGCAAGAATACTGGTAATTGATTGACGAGATTGTAATAGATAAATGAATTATCATCAATTATAATCTTAAACACTTGCTGGAGAACTAACTGGGTGACTATATCTAATAGTATAGACAAACAAATTAAGTTGTAAAGAGAGATGATCCCATACTTTTTGTAAGCTCGATCGAATAAGCTAAACAAAAACGGAAATAACCAATAGAAAGCCATTTCAGTACCGATCGACCAACCTCCAGGCACGATATTATTATTAGCCGACGGGATAAATCCGTGAATAAATAGGATGTTTGCCAAAATTGTCCCGAAATTATATTGTGAATATGGCATCTTAATCAGATCTAAGATGTGCATATTTGATTCTGCTAAAAAATATGCGATCGTTGCCACATAATATAGAGGAGCAATCCTAAAAAATCTTCGGATCCAAAAGGAGATTAATGGTCGTTTTTCCTCTGCTCTCCTAATCCTAGAAAAACATAAAGTGTAAGCAGATGCAACAAAAAAGAGCTGCACACCCATCTGTCCATATCGAGCGATATTGCCAACTAATTGAGATAACCCATTAACAGCTTGACTGGTATGAACGAGCATCACCATCAAAATTGCAATGCCTCTCAAAACATCGATGTAGTCTAACTTCTCAACAGAACTAACTAGCTTGACTTCACCCATCTCGATCGTTTCCAAACTCCTATCTTATCGGCATTTAGGCACCTATTCGATCGGCAATCGCGAAAAAGATCGCCCATCCTGCTAAGATCGATCGATACTCTGTCAACAGATCGTGCAAATCCGCTTGCTGTGGGAAGATCCAGTCACTGGAGAGTCCAAAGAACCCCTGTTAACAGTCCCGATTGCGTTGGGGCGGGAATTTGAGCGACTTCCCAACAGTTTAGAAGGGCAAAGAGTCTGTCGCATCGTTCTGAATAGTTTAGAGGTATCGCGGTATCATGCCTCGATCGAGCTTCAGCAGGATAAACTGATGATTATCGATCGAGGCAGTAGCAATGGGATCGTAGTTAACGGTCAAAAACAGACTCAGAGCCAGATCGAGCCTGGAGACACGATCCAAATCGGCAACTATCAGATTTCGATCGCCCTGCCGAGTACTACGCCTGCAACTCCATCGCAAATTAGATTCAATTCTGTCACAAATCGACCAGATCCCCGTGTTACGCCACCACCTGTCGTGCCAGTTAATAGCTGCCTACCACCAATTTTTCAACAGGGAGAGATAGATCCACAAGCCATTCACGCCACCGGATTACCTGTCGAAGAAGTCGAATATGCCACGATTGGCGGCGGTTTGGGGAGTTTTATTTGGGTGGATTTACTGCGGGTGGGTGGAGTGAGTTCAGAGCAAGTGCGAGTACTGGGGATGGAGCAGCAACCCTATGGACGCTATCAGCAACTCTGTCTCAATGCCCAGATTGTGCCCCAAGAGCGGCTGAGATCGCCTGCGGATGCCTGTCCCGATAATCTTTGGGGTTTTCCCAACTATGCGACCTTGGAAGCGATTAGGGGCATCGCTAAGGGGAAGTTGAAATCAAGCTTGGGTTATCTCTGGCAAGTATTCGCCGAACCAACACTCGCCCACACTTATACGCCCAAATCTGGCGATGTAATCGCGGCGATCGATCGAGAAGCCGCCCGCATTAGTTGGCGGAAGATGATTAGAACAGCCCACGTTCAGGCGATCCGCAAGACTACCGATGGTCGATATGCGATCGTCTACACCTGTCAACAGCCCACTGATTATGCCTGTACGATTGCCCGCTACGTACATATTGCGACTGGATATCCCGCATTACAATTTCTGCCAGATCTCCAAGCTTATCGCGATCGTACCCAGGATTTCAAAACTGTAGTAAACGCTTACGAATCTCACGAACATATCTACGAGCATTTAGCCACACATGGCGGCACAGTTCTATTACGCGGCACAGGCATCGTCGCCGCCCGCATTCTCCAAAAGATCTATACGATTAGGCGAGATAATAATCGAGTCGAAATTAGGGTGATTCAGTTGCTTCGCTCCGCTAAAACTGAGGGCAATAAATACGGTTTAGCCGATCGAAAAGTCGAACACAATTATGAATTCCAGCCGTTCAATTGGCCAAAATCAGCCTGGGGTGGACAGTATAAATCAACCCTCGAACATGCCACATTAGAACAGCGTCAGCACCTCTTCGCCGACTGGGGTGGTGTGACGACAATGAATCGTCCCGATTGGCGCAAAATTATTACGGGCGGCATCAATAAAGGCTGGTATCAAATCGTCTACGGTGAAGTTCAGCACGTTTTACCCAGAGCTAGTAACAACGGCACGATTACCACCGTCAGAGAGTCAGGAGTCAAAGGTGAGATTAGGCTAGAATCAGACTTCATCATTGATGCCACCGCTGTGGATGCGCCAATTATGGCAAGCCCCCTGCTTCAAGATTTAGTGCAGCAATATAACTTGCCAATCAATCAGCTTGGGAGATTGACAGTTACGCCTGATTTTGAATTAGTAGAAATGGCAAATCAAACAGGTAAAATCTACGCATCTGGCTCGATTACTTTAGGAAATTACTATGCACCTGTAGATAGTTTTCTCGGACTTCAATACGCCGCATTTCAGACGATCCAGGATTTACTCGCGCGGAATGCGATCGAATTGAAACCCCTAGTTCTAGCTCGCTCCCTCACTCAATGGTGGAAATGGATCGGCAATCGATCGCCTGATTAGTTGAATTCACAAATTGTTATAATTAAGCAACACCATCAAAACAAAGATAAGGTGTCTAGATTCCAACTATCAATTCTCAATTCTCAATTCTCAATTATTTAAGGAGTTTCGATCGTGTACGCAGTTGTTTCGGCAGATCGCATTTCAATTCCACCAGGTTCGGTACTGAGAATTCCTGGCTCGTGGTCAGATTTTTGTCAATTACGCGATAGTCGGGGTGATGGCTCAATTCCCCGTCTACGATATCGTCACGGAGAAATTTTATTGATGAGTCCATTACCCCGCCACGGAAGAGAAGCAAATATCATTGCCGATATCGTCAAAGTTTTGCTGGACAATGAAGATCGCATTTATGAAGCGTTTACGCCGATTACGATGGAGTTGCCCGATGTGGGCGGCATTGAGCCAGATTATTGTTTCTATATTGATAATTGGCAAGCCGCTGTAGGCAAAGATCGAATTGACTGGCAGGTAGATTTACCGCCAGATCTAGCAATTGAAATCGATGTGACTAGTTTCACTTCAGAGTTAGATTTTTTGCCTTTTAAAGTTCCAGAAGTGTGGCTGTTTAAAAAGTATCAATTAACAATTTATCAGCTAATCGCTGGTAGGTATGAAATCAGCGAAGCTAGTCGTTATTTTCCAAATATATCGCTTCCAGAAACGATCGATAGTTGTTTTACAACGGCAAAGGAGAAAGGTACTAGCGTGGCAATTAGTGAACTTCGTCGATCGTTGTTAAAACCTAAAGCCTAAAATCTAACTAACAGGTATCCAGACGGACACAGAACTATTTTCACACGCAAAATAGCCTCAACCATTAGCATTAGTTACAATGTTGATACCATCTAAGTTGATGAAGCATCAATATCAAAAAAACTTTAAACTCTCAACCGCAGTAATTAACTCAGGTACAGTATCAGCCGCCCAATTCCCTTCGCAACTGCGGCTAGTACTCAGAATTAATCGCAAACTATATTTACTTGGAAATCCCGCTACCTGCATCCAAATTAATTCACTTTCGGCTTCACAGGCGATGCTCTCTTCGTCCATTAATTCTGTTTGGATCGATCGCATATTATCGACCAACTGCCCAAGTAATCTACAAAAATCTGCTAGTTCAGCACTAGTTAGTTCAAAAGCCCAATCATCGCCACCAACTAATCCTTGATATTCGCCTGCTGGATTCCAACCAATTCGCCATCCAGCACCAGACTTGAGGACTTTTTTCATAGACGTAATGTGTGTTATTTCGGATCATAACGCACCGAAACAATTCTTGAGTTGTTGTGGAGATCTATACCCACCCCGCCCTACGGGCACCCCTCCTTGGAGGGGATTTTCCACACATAGTTGATATTGGGCTAATTAATCTCCCAAAATTTCGGGCTGAGTGAGTTCATCGGACATCTCGATGATCGCGCGCATTACAGGTTTGATTAATGGATCGTCGATATTTTCCGATTCGTAGCGATGGCGTTTTTTTGCACGGTTGGCTACTTGAACGGTGATTTTGTAGCGATTAGAAGCTGCGCCAATCAGTTCCTCTGCCCGATAAGCAATCTGGATCGAGTCAAAGTGAGAATGGGTACGACGTTGAATCATAGTTGTTTTGATACAGTTCTAGCTTTCTCTAGTGTACCTGAGGAATCCGGCAATTAGTCAGCAAGTTATTGCCTCCGATCGCAATGAAGTCCCGATTACTGCTAAGATCGATCTTATCAAACAGCAGTAACTTGAGTACAAATGCGTATCCTGGCTCTTGTCCCTGGTGGAATTAGCGATCAAATCCTGTTCTTCCCCACAATCGATAATCTCAAAGGACGTTACCCAGAGGCAGAAATAGATGTGGTAGTCGAACCACGAGCGACGGCAGCATATCGCGTTTCCAAATCTGTTGACAAGGTAATCTCGTTCGACTTCAAAGATACAAATGGCCCTGCGGATTGGGGGAATCTTTTAGGTATTCTGCGCGATCGGGAGTACGATATGGCGATGTCTCTAGGTCGAAGATTTGGGGTGGGCTTTCTCCTGTGGTTGACTGGAATCCCAGTCAGAATCGGTTTTGATACTGGTGTCAGCAAATTATTTCTCTCCAATCCAGTCGCGCTCAATCTCGACCAATACGCAGCGCAAATGTATCACGATTTGGTTAAAGGTTTGGGTATAACCGATCCTTGCCCTGACTTGACCATAAATGTACCAAAAGCCGATATTGACTGGGCAGAAGCCGAACAGCAGCGATTGGGGATTAAGGACAGTGGCTATGTCTTAATCCACGGTGGTGCGAGTAAGTTGTCTCAGAAACTGGGAGTCGATAAAATCTATCCGGTGCTTCAGTGGCAACAGATCATTAAAGATTTGCAGACTAGGCAACCAAATATACCAGTAGTCATCGTCAAAGGCCCAGATGATGCTGAGTTTATAGAATCATTTCTAGCTGTCTGCCCCGATCTTAAAGCGATCGCTCCAACAGATATTGGTAAACTCGCAGCGATGATTGCTGGCGCAAATCTGATGCTATGTACAAACAGCGCGCCGATGCACCTAGCTGTGGCTGTCGGTACTTATACGATCGCATTATTTGGTCCCAGCGATCCGAATAAGCTGTTGCCGAAGAATGGTCGATCGTTTTCAATCAAATCTCGGACAGGCCAAATCGCTGATATTCCACCTTCAGATGTGTTAGAGAAGATCTGGAAAGGCTAGATTTTTAGTTGAGGGTTGATAATTGAGAGTCGATCGCTACTGAACTTTTCGAGAGTAGTCTAGATAATGAATAGTAGTTACTATCTAGGTTTCAGAGTTTCATTAATTCAGTTTTTGGTTGTAATTATCAACCATCAACTATCAACTAATTTACGGGCAGTCTTGGGATAACAAGCATTGTCTTTGACACAGAATCAACCCGAACCAGGATTGAGTATCTGTCCAGACTTTGAGTGGTTGGAGGGCACGATCGGTCAAAATATCGGTTAACGCTGGAATATTGAACTTCCGCGAGATTTCGGTGTGAATAGTTTCACCAGCTTTGAAGCTTATTTCTAGATCCAGTGCCTTCAATTTAACAGATTGCTCGATCGAACTCTTGAGGTGCATTTCTATTTGACTGGCGACGGGATTAAAGAAGGCGTAATGCTCAAAATGGTCGAGATTGAAATTTCCATCGAATCGATCGTTCAGGTGGCGCAATACGTTTAAATTAAAAGCAGCAGTTACACCCTGAGCGTCGTTGTAAGCCGCTTCCAGAATGTCGATCGGTTTTTGGAGGTCTACACCCAAAAGAAAGAATTCACCAGGCTGAAGTGCCTGCTGGACTTGAGTGAGAAAGATATCTCTAGATCGATCGTCCAAGTTGCCCATCGTACTGCCCAGGAACATCAATAGCCGATTTTCGATGATGCGGGGTGGGAGATTTTCGAGGGCGCGTTCGTAGGTACCTGCGACACCGCAGACATTGAGCTGGGGATAGGTTGCTAGTAAATCGAGGGCAGTAGAATGGAGAATACCCGCGCTAACATCGATCGGGTAGTAATGTAGAGGGTCGGGGAGCTGACTGTAGGCTGTGAGCAAAGTATGAGTTTTGCGAGAGCTGCCACTACCAAGTTCGATCAATTCACAGGCTCCGGTGAGGGCAATGATTTCCGAGACGTAGGTTTCGAGGATTGCTTGCTCGGTGCGGGTGGGATAGTATTCAGGTA
>JANXVE010000056.1 GCA_025351825.1 Chamaesiphon sp. 341R_metabat_111
GTCAAAATAAAAGTCCCAACCCACTCCCGAAGCTGATTGATATGTAATTGGGGGAACTGGATCTGCTGAGTTCCACGACGCTCCCCACACTACGTCTATCTGTCTGCGCCCCCCACTTTCTGCAACACCTTTTACCCAAAGTTCGCAAGCCATTAGTAATCGTCAGGCGTTACGCCTGATGTTGGCTGGACTTTGGCAAAGTTCAAAGTTAACTGCGTTTGTAGTAATGTCTGTTGCACGGTGCCGATCGTCCGGTAGATCAATGAATCAAAGCCAGGGGCGATCGTGATTGATTGATTTTCGCTGGTGGCGAAATTAGCCGATGTTAAGTTGGTGGATGCTTTTTTAACGATCGCCGCAAAACACTGTTCGCCACGATTCACCGCCGCCGCTGTCATCGGGAGATCGGCTTTGAGAATGGTTATCGTAGTAGCGTCCTGAGTGGCGCCCGTGCCGAATACTTCCTGTAGTGTTGGTTCTGCCATGTTCCGATCCTTAGTTAGATTGATAGCCTTATGGTGCCCTCGTGTGGCTGTGGGGGCACTATAGGCGTGTGTCCATTCAAACAATTGGTTTGGTGGACACGCAAAACCAAACGGCGGAGAGCGGGTTTCAGCGTGGAAATTTTAGGGGGTAAAAGTGGACTTATTCGGGTGGGGATATATTGCCGGATTTCGACAAACGATCAAAGTTGCGATCGCCAAGAGCGCGAACTTAAAGATTATGCAGATCGTTGTAATTATGATGTGGTCGGAGTTTATAAAGAAACTGGTTCAGGAGCAAAGAACGATCGCGCGGAGCGAAAGAAAGTCATTGCTTTAGCTCGCGCGCGTTCGATCGATATCATCTTGGTTAGTGAGCTGACGCGGTGGGGCAGAAGTACGATCGATCTGATTGACACTCTCCACCAGTTGCAGTCGTGGGGCGTGAGCCTCATCGCCCAAAATGGCTTTCAGTTCGATCTATCCACCCCTCACGGCAAAATGATTGCGAGTATTATGGCGACGCTGGCAGAGTTCGAGCGGGATTTGTTGCGGGAGCGGGTACGGTCTGGAATAGCTAATGCTAGGGCTAGGGGCAAAGTGTTTGGGCGTCCGGTCGGTGGGAAAATTGCGGATAGTTGCGATCGAATCAATGAACTCCGAGGTGAGGGAATGTCAGTTCGATCGATCGCGCGGGAGGTGGGATTGTCCAAGAGTGCGATCGGCAAGTGTCCCCGCTGCGCGGAGGTACCCGAAGGGATGCACTGGTAGGGCTAGTCGTCGAGGAAATTGAGGAAAATTGAGAGGGATTCGGTTGAGGCCCTGAGATAGATCGGCTTTTGAATGCCGATCGATATCCCCCATTTCCACAAACTTATCCGAATCGGGGAGCGGTAAATATATCGATTTTTCATCAGCGAAAGCCCCACTAGTTGGGGCTGAAATAATTAGGTGGGATGTACCAATAACCTTAGTTTGGCGATCGCTTCGTTATAGGTTTTCCCCAGTCTATTCGATCGCTTAACTCCGGTATTTGGATCGACCCAACGGGTAACGTAATACTCGTTCCCCCGATCGTTCTTGAGCTGGATGCTTCCCCACATTCCCGCGTCCCATCTTGCCTGCTCCGTGGGTGTTAGCTTGTCGTAATCGATTGCCAGATGTAGAGGCAAGCCGCCCCGTAAATTGGTAATTTTACGGGTAATTCCGCCCCGTTCTATTTGGGGCGGTTCCCGATGCTGGGTGGGCGGTTGAGGTTCGGGGAGTAGGGTTAGTTGGGTTTGGGGTTGGGTTTTAAGTTTGGGTCGGGGACGGTGGAAATTTAGCAGGTTTGGCACGGGTTTAGATCCGATCTTACGATGATGACTCGCTGTATTTTAGCGCGTCCAATCGTCCCAGACATCGGCTTTTTTGCCGCTTATCTTCTCGCCATCTGAGGTATAAATACTGCTTGCCCTTTTGAGTTTTAATGTCATACCAGTTGCGTTCTTTAGGTAGTGGTTTATGTGGTTTGGTGGGAGTGAGGAAATAAGATCGCCCTTGGACTTTGACGATTTCGAGGTTAGGGAGCAGATTATTATTCTGCTCCCTAACTAGCGAGTTAGGGAGCAATGGTTTTATCTGCTCCCTAACTGAAGAGTTAGGGAGCAGAATATCGTTATTGCTCCCTAACTGCTCATCATCTAGCCAACCCCACTTTACTAATTCCTCACACTCATACTGGTCGAGATTGAATAGTGATTGTTGAGTGTCGCTAATTAGAATCACCCCCAGTTCGATCGATCTCGGTTGGGTCGGTGTCGATCGGATCGCGATCTGGGTTATAACATTCGGCTACTTCTCTGAACGGTACTCCAATGAATTTAGCGATCGCGTAAAGCTTGTCGATCGGTGCGGTGTCCTTCCATGTGTAGATTGTTGATTCTCCTACGCCGATTGCTTCAGCCACTTCCGGCACGCGATACCTCTGTCGTTTTATCAATTCTCTCAACCCCTTGCCTCCATTGCACATTAGCTCATTCAGCTAAATCAATTGTATCGCATTTTCTAAGATATTGTAGAGAAAGCTCTAATATATTAGAATTTATGCTATAGTCATGACATCGCCGATCCTCAGTTAGTTGTTAGTTACCCCTAATTGTCGGATCGATGGTGCATCTATGGCGATCGCCGCAAGTAATGAGTATTCATAAGGTGCCCACTATTTGCGGCGGGAACTAACTCTATATATGACCAAGGTATCTTGCCTAGCTATAATCGCTAGTTCGCGTCCTCTGGCTCATTTTGAGTGTGCTATCGATCGCTTTCTCTGGGGACATTTCCCGACCTAATTCAAAAACAAATCCACCAGGCGCACGGCTAACCAGAACATATATCTTCACTGTCAAAATATGGACAAAATATCTAGAGCCGAATACCTTCAATGGTGCAAGGATCGGGCGTTGGAATATGTCAACGATGGCGACGGCAGCGCGGCGATCGCATCAATGATGAGCGATTTAAGCAAGCATCCAGAAACCATATTAAGTAGGGCTACAGAACGAACGGTTCTGATGTCGATCTCATTTCACCAATCAGACAAGCAAAAAGTAATCAACTGGATTAATGATTTTAACTAACATGGACTACCACAACGACGAACCCGCACCCGCTAGTATCTCAGCCGTAATCAAACACATTAAGGTCTATTCAGATAATCCGATTCACGACTGTATCGATCGGATTATTACCGCCTGTACTAACATTGATGAGGATTGCGATTACTGCTATTTTTCATCACTAGAGTTAAAGGCAGCGGCTGAAGATTTATTCATTCTAGCCACTCAACGCTACGCGAAAATCCGAACTAAAACTAAGTTAGAAATTGATGAGCAAGACTGAATTAATTCGGATATTAAAAATAGCCGTCTCTCTGCTGGGAAGCTCAAGAACAGACGGCTATGGAAACGGTAAACTGACTCACAGTCAGCGTAATTTTATAACTCAGACGATAACGGACTCACTCGACAAAACAATTCAAAACCTCGACCAAAAGGTTCTTTTAATTATACCAAAAAAACCACGCAATTTCAACCCGCCTGACGAGCCGTAAAGCGGCGAAACTCTCTCCCTAGAGAGTCGCGGGAGTAATTACCCGTCAAGTTTGGTAGGGGCTTTTTACCAGATTTCAGCCGTTTGGCTTACTCCTAATCTCCAGCCCCTATTATCCTTGCTTGTTATCTGTCTTTCATAGGTTTTACTAATCGAGTTCAAACCCCTAGGGGTTTAATTAATTCATCGCCAAACCTCGACCGATTTCAATTTTCACTCGACCAAGAAATCTAATAAAACCATGACTAAAGTTTTAGGTATCGATATCGGTGCCCGTTTTGTTGTGGCGTTTCAACTGTCAGAATTACCCGTAGGAATATCCTACCCAGATTTCTACAGGCGGAACGCTAAAATTGCCATCTCTAAAATTAGAATGGACAATTCTAAAGAAGGATCGAGCGTCAATCTGCGTGATGCGATCGAACTGCTCACGGAAATTAAGCCAGACATAATCGTGATGGAACCCACAGGGGTGTGGTACTCGCGGCTGTGGGCAAGTTTGGCTAAATATCTACAGATTGAGGTTAAGTGGATCGGTCACGCCGATCTAGCTCACCTGCGGGGGGCGTATGGGTTTAAGGATAAGGACGATCGGACGGATGCCTGCTGTCTGGCTATTAGCTATTTCGATCCGATCTTCAACTCAACCAATAGCTGGCTGCATTGGAAAACGGGGACGATCGCGGACGTGAACGATCGGCTGCTGGAGATAAAATCACTCGAATCGACGACGAAGATTCTGACTCAACAAATCCGCCAGCGGCTTAAATATGAATTCCCAGAGGTTGCCGATCGAGCTATTACCAATGCCCGAGCTAGTGAGGGATATACCGCATGGATTGGTTATCTAGCAGGAATTCACACCTACAAACGGATCGAGAATGAGCG
>JANXVE010000062.1 GCA_025351825.1 Chamaesiphon sp. 341R_metabat_111
GCTTGGTGTCTATGGCCTAGTGGAACCACTCCGATCCCTTCCCGAACTCGGTTGTGAAACGCTAGCACGGCGACGATAGTTGGGGGGTTGCCCCCTGTTAAAATAGCTCGATGCCAAGCTCAACACTCGATATATTAGAAAAGGGTGAGTCACTGATTAAGTGACTCACCCTTTTCTAATTGTCTGTTTAGCATCTGTTACAATCGATCGAGATACTAATATTTTACTTAACTCGAGCGAAACCATGTTATTCAACATCTTTGGTGGTAAAAAACTGACAATTCCCGCCCCAGCCGATGCATTATCCGGCAGAGCCGAAAAAATGGCTCTTCCCGCCAAACACTTCGTCAATGGCAATTCCTTTGCACCACCATACCCAGCGCAGATGGAAAGAGCGATGCTTGGATTGGGTTGCTTCTGGGGTGCGGAGCGTAAATTCTGGCAATTACCAGCAGGTGTATATATTACCGCCGTTGGCTATGCCGCAGGAAGCACACCAAACCCGACTTACCAAGAAGTTTGCAGTGGTGCAACCGGACATAACGAAGTTGTTTTAGTCGTCTTCGATCCAGCCTTAGTTAGCTATTCAGAACTGCTCAAAGTCTTTTGGGAAAGCCACAATCCCACTCAAGGAATGCGCCAAGGAAATGATGCGGGTACTCAATATCGATCCGGTATCTATTGCTATTCTGACAGTCACCTAAAATTAGCAGCGGATTCTAAAGCAGCTTATCAAGCAGCTCTCAGCAGCGCAGGGTATCAGGAAATCACGACAGAAATTCTTCCAGCACCAGAGTTTTACTATGCCGAGGTCTACCACCAACAATATCTTGCCAAGAATCCAGGCGGCTATTGCGGTTTGGGCGGGACAAATGTTTGTATGCCAGCGAGCTAGTTAATGGTCATTCCCAAGGAGAGCTGCTCTGGTCTCTTTGGGGAGATACTCTCGGGAACGCTGAACGTCTGACTGGGCGCAAAGAGGATAGCTGTAGCTGTCATGCTCAAAAAGAATGATTTTCCTTGCTGTTTGATGTCTTATTCACCGACCGAATTGAGCTAGCCAGGATTACGGTAGTTTGCGCCCACTGGGGGCAGGGGCAGTGTCAACGAGAGGTTGGGGAGTAGCGATTAATTACAGTCAGGGCTTCAAGTCCAGGATAGATTCGCTCAGAGTGACCAGTAAAAGACCGATTGACGGGAATTTCTTTAGAAATAATGTTATGATTTTATTAAACTTACCGATCTATTTATAGCTATAACTGGCGAGGATTGGGAACTACAATCATTATTTTGTTGCCCTCACCACATGGTTTTTTGGAAGAGTTTATTTAGTGGTGGCGATGCGGCTACGGAAGTTAAGGCAGGTGCCGATGGTGGGACTCCTGTGTATGTGACTGGAATTAATCTACCTTTAAATAGTCAAGTTTATTTTAGTACCGATCGAGACCTTAATCTATATGAGTTGGAGGAATTGTGCGATATTGTTGGTTGGTCGCGTCGCCCCTTGCGAAAGGTAAAGAAGGCTCTTCAGAATAGTTTTATTGTGGTTTCGATGTGGGAAGTGCGGGGTGCTACGAAAAGAATGATTGGGTTTGCCCGTGCTACATCTGATGGGGCTTTCAACGCGACTGTGTGGGATGTGGTGGTTCATCCTGATTTTCAGGGGCAGCGGTTGGGTAAGGCGATGATGAAGTTTACGATCGATAAGATCCGCGCTCAAGATATTAGTAATATTACTCTGTTTGCCGATGCTCACGTTGTGGGTTTTTACAATGGGATGGGGTTTGTGGAAGATCCTGAAGGAATTAAGGGGATGTTTTGGTATCCCGATTAGTTTCTGGCTATTTTTCAAAAATAGCGATCGAACCCGTCGATCGTATGTTATCATAGTGTAGCGATGACGGGATGTAGCGCAGCTTGGTAGCGCGCCTGCTTTGGGAGCAGGATGCCGTAGGTTCGAATCCTATCATCCCGACTTCTAAATGATCTAAATCCCAAAAAACAGAGCCAGCAATCAGTGATTGCTGGCTCTGTTTTTGGCCAAATCTACGGTGATTGGCAAATACTGGGTCGATCGATCCTAGCCGCAAATACCTATATGTGGATAAAATGTAAGTAGATTGGATCTCGATCGAAAAATGCAGCAAATCAGCGATTGTTTTTAAACCTCATCACGATTGTGAATCCTGAGATGACAGTCTGAATTGTCTACTGTTCGATCCTTGGGAGATCGATCGTTATTGTTTCATAACTATAAATAATCTGTGTTTGTCCTCAACGGTTATGAATACCTGCTCGGCTTCTTGCTGACATGTAGCTTGGTACCGATCCTAGCCTTGTCAGCATCCAAATTGCTGCGCCCCAGTGGTGGTGGTCCCGAACGGCGGACGACCTATGAATCTGGGATGGAGCCGATCGGTGGTGCGTGGATCCAGTTTAATATTCGTTACTATATGTTTGCCCTAGTCTTCGTCGTCTTTGACGTGGAGACTGTATTTCTATACCCCTGGGCGGTAGCGTTTAGTCAATTAGGCTTACTCGCTTTTATTGAAGCTCTCATCTTTATTGCAATTCTCACGATCGCGCTGGTCTATGCTTGGCGCAAAGGAGCCTTAGAATGGTCATGAATACTAATCTCATCAATGATAACGACCGCATTTCCAGTCCGATCGAGCGTCCCCAAGTGACGACAGATCTATCGGAAAATGTGATCCTAACTACAGTAGACGATCTCTACAACTGGTCACGCTTATCCAGCCTGTGGCCGCTGCTATTCGGCACAGCTTGCTGTTTCATCGAATTAGCCGCCATGATCGGTTCTCGGTTCGATTTCGACAGGTTTGGACTGGTACCTCGTGCGAGTACTCGTCAGGCGGATTTGTTAATTACGGCTGGGACAATCACCATGAAAATGGCTCCAGCCTTAGTGCGACTCTATGAACAGATGCCCGAACCCAAGTACGTAATTGCAATGGGTGCCTGTACGATCACAGGTGGGATGTTTAGCTCTGACTCACCGACAGCCGTCCGTGGTGTTGATAAGCTGATTCCGGTAGATATCTATCTGCCTGGTTGTCCCCCTCGCCCCGAAGCAGTGATGGATGCAATCATCAAACTGCGGAAGAAAATCGCCAACGAATCGATGCAAGAACGGAGTCTACTCAACCAGACCCACCGTTATTACAGTACAACTCACAATATGAAAGTTGTACCAGCTATTTTGACCGGAACCTATCTCCAGTCAGGTACCCATACAAATCCCCCAGCCGAAATCGCCGCAGCGATGGGAATGCCTGTAGTGCCAGCTCTATCCACCGCTCGCAAACAAGAGGTGAAACGTGGCTGAGGAAGAAACTAAACCAACCGCTGAAATCACCCCCGCAGCCGCCCCCATCGTCCCTGCGGGCAAAGTCTCCCAGTGGTTGACCCAAAATGGCTTTGTCGATCACATCGCTCTAGAGACTGATAACCAGGGAGCTGAAGTGATCCGAGTCGAAGCTCCATTCTTGCTTCCTGTCGCGACGGCATTGTATGCCTATGGCTTTAACTATCTCCAATGTCAGGGTGGTTATGATGCCGGAGCTGGTGATGATTTGGTTAGTTTTTATCACTTAACTAAGGTGAGTGATAATGCAGTGCGTCCAGATGAAGTCAGAATCAAGGTGTTCTTACCCCGCGAAAATCCAGTAGTACCGACGGTGTACTGGATCTGGCGAACTGCTGACTGGCAAGAGCGGGAAACCTTTGATATGTATGGGATTGTTTTTGATGGACATCCCAATCTCAAGCGGGTCTTGATGCCGGAGGATTGGGTTGGTTATCCACTCAGGAAGGATTATGTTTCGCCTGATTTTTACGAGCTACAAGACGCTCATTAAATTAGTTGATAGTTAATTTCCTCGCTGTGGAGCGGGGATTTTTTATGGTGTCGCGATAGTAAAAGTAGGGGCAATTCATGAATTGCCCCTACTTTTGCTATCGCTCGATTATTCGATTATTCTTGCGCCCTTTCCTCGATTACAATGATTTCATCACAATCTCGATCGGATATTAGTAATATAGCCATATGATGAAGACACAAACCTGACTTTTCCAAAAAGTCGGGTTTGTAGAGGTGAATCTGTCCCTGAACCTAGAGCGTGTCAGATTGCCTGAGATCGATCGAGACCATTTAGCAACTCTTAACACAAAACTACTGTCGAGCCAGTCTAGACTTGGTAAAATGCACTTAAGTAGCGATCCTAATCTCTAAGCTGTTGTTAGAGTCGATCGACATTAGAATCAGACATAAAAAATTATTATGGTAACTTCCGTCTCCAAACCGTCATCATCTGACGAAATCAGACCAGGTATCAAACGCCCTGCGAAAGAAACGCTGCTCACGCCTCGGTTCTACACCACCGACTTTGAAGAGATGGCGCGAATGGATCTCTCTGTCAATGAAGATGAAATTCGATCGATTATCGAAGAGATGCGGGTTGACTACAACCGCAACCACTTCGTCAGAGATGAAAAATTTGATAAGTCTTGGGACAATCTCCCAACGGAAACCCGCGAAATCTTTATTGATTTTCTCGAAAGCTCTTGCACTTCGGAATTTTCAGGATTTTTGCTTTACAAAGAACTCAGCCGTAAGCTCAAGCACACTAATCCCCTGCTAGCTGAGGGTTTTAACCTGCTCTCACGGGATGAAGCCCGTCATGCTGGCTTCCTCAACAAAGCGATGTCTGACTTTGGACTATCGCTCGATTTGGGCTTTCTGACTGCAAATCGTAATTACACATTCTTCAAACCCAAATTTATCTTCTACGCAACTTACCTATCTGAAAAGATTGGTTACTGGCGATACATCAAGATTTTCCAACACTTAGAAGCAAATCCTCAGCACCGGATCTATCCGATCTTCCATTTCTTTGATAAATGGTGCCAAGATGAGAATCGTCATGGTGACTTTTTTGATGCGGTGATGCGTGGACAGCCTCATATTCTGAATGACTTCAAATCAAAACTCTGGTGTCGATTCTTCCTCCTAGCGGTATTTTCGACGATGTATCTCCGAGATCGAGAAAGCAAGTTTTACGGAATTTTGGGGATGAATAGCCGCGACTTTGATATCGAAGTCATCCAAGAAACCAATAAGACAGCGGGACGGATCTTTCCAATTATCCTGAATGTAGATCATCCTAAGTTCTTCCCAATTTTAGATAAGTGCGCCGCAGACTATCTCAAATTGGTAGCGTCGGCAAGCTCTACTACACCAAAGTTCTTGAAGAAGATCGTGAACCTCCCGACAATCGCGTCGATTGGGGTAAAAATGCTGCGATTGTATCTGCTTAAACCGATCGATATGACCGCAAAAGCTGGTACAGTTCGTTAAATTGAATTAAATTCGATCGTGATTCCAAATAAAAAGGGGTTCTGTATTTATCAGAACCCTTTTTTATTGATAGGTTGTTATTAATAATCCGGAAATATAGATATTAGGAAGTACCCAATTATCAATAATTATTAATTATTAACTATCAATTATTAATTAATCCTCTCCCATCACAATTCGCCATTCATGCAATTGATAGGTGACACAATGATTTTGTACCAGTGGATCGGCGGCGACAATTTGTTCGGCTTCAGCCAGTGAATCAGCTTGAAATAACATCATCCCGCCACCCCGTTCACCCCAGTAGCCAGTTTTAGTCCGATGCCCTCGATCGATCAGATCTTGAACATACGCCTTGTGCGCGGGAATATGTCGGTCGAATTCCGGTTTGGGAACGATTCCAGTTTCAATTTTGACGAACCACATAGTTAGGCTTTAGGGGTTAGGCTTTAGACTTTAGGGAATGAGAGTTGAAGGTTGCAGGGCAACGACGTGATGCCTTATGAAGCCTAAATCCTAACTCTGAGCAATCATCGACAACGGTAAAAAGATCGTCAAAACTTCGCCCTGTTGGGGACTTTGACGTACGACTAGTTTACCACCGAGAAGTTGGAAAAGATTTTTTGTGACGTTGAGGTTGAGGCTGAGATTGCCTGTTTCGGGTTGAAATGTGAGTAATTGCCCAATTGAGTGTCGCTTGCTGGGAGCTGTGTGGGGTGCTTCGTCAACTTCTTGGTGGGACTGGAGCTGGAGTTTGAGCTTATCACCTACAGGGGTAACTTCGACTTGGATCCGGCTACCAGAGGGCAGATTGCGGGTGAAATTTTCGACGAGTCCGGTTAAGACTCGATCGAGAATTGTGGGATTACTGACGACAGCGGGGAGTTGGGTGGGAATATCTACAGCCAGATTGAGATTACGGCGTTCGGCTTGGTGTTGCCACTGGGGGATACTATGTTCTAGTAGTTGACTAATCGACATCGTGGTGAGATCTACTGCTTGGGATGGCTGAGTAGTTGCCAATTCTACCGCGCTGAAAATCAGCTCCATGCGATCGATCTGTTCTGTACACTCACGATCGATCGCACTCAGCCGTTTGAGCACTTGTGGAGCTAAATCTGGCTGACGTAAGAGCAACCGCGTCATCGTGCGGATGGTGGTTAATGGCGTGCGGATTTCATGGGTGAGTGCTTGGAGTAGTTCGACATCTGCTGCAATTTTTGCAGGTGCTTCTGCCGCTGGGTTGGACGTTTGCGGAGTAGGGGCTAGGACGGCGACAGGCTGGTGTTGAAGCAAATATTGACTAAATGCCATCACCGATCGATAATCAGGCTCGATCGGGCTAAATTGCGCGGCTAGTTCATCCAGGTAGGAGAGGTGTTGCGGGGCTGTTAGCATCATTCGCCCCCGCAGAGATTTCCAGGCTAGATCCAAGTCATCAGGATCGAAGGAAAATTGACAGCGCGGAGCACCATCGGCTTCTCCCATCACAACTAGGAGGCTGAATTGATTGGTTAAAACCAGGCAAAACCGTTCGTCAGCAAGAGGATCTGTGGGTAGTAATTCGATCGGGAAATGATGAGAATGAGCAGGCGTGGGATGAGTACCTGTAGATTTACAGGGCAATAATTGACGACTGGAATGTGGGGTAGTAAAGGTGATCGTTTGCAGTTGAGAAACGATCGAGGGATGGCTGAATAATGGTAATGGCGCGGTAATTAACAATCCTTCGATGGTTGTCTCCTCGCTAAAATCTTCTACCCCAATCGGGCTGGGTAATGAGTTTAATAATAGAGCTTCTACAGCGGCAATCGCGCTATGCCATTGACTCTCAGCTTTGAGCTGCAATTCTTGACGATCTGTGGTGGGATGAGGATCTGGTGGGCTAAATTCGGGTACGAGCGGATCGATTCCCGTCGCTTCTGCTTTGGCTAATACTTCGCTCAATGTTGGGAGCAACCACTTTCTAACCACAATTTATGCCGATCTCACCGATCTCTCAAATACTCACCCCCTGAGAATAACGGATCGGGGTGGCTCGATCGCAGGTGTAAAACCGAACTTGGGCTAGGCTAATATCCGGCACATTATTTCTCGGGCGAAAGTCTGCGGTGGAAGAAGGTAGAGAGTAGAAATTGGAAACTTGCGTCCTAAATTGCCTTCTTTTGTCGATCCTTACTTCCTGCTCTCTACCCTCCACTCTCGACCCTCTTGTCTACAGCCCTTCCAACGGTACCCCTAAAAACTTCGCTAAATCTGCACCTTGGGTTTCTAGTTCAGTCAAAGAAATTGGCTCACCCACACGAGTTAAGGGGATTTCCCGCCGACCTTTAATGCGGACGTAGAGAGTACGACGAGGGCTGAGTCCATCTTTGATATCCACGCGGACGGCTTGGGCATCTGCAATTTTACTGACTAGCTCGATCCGACGATTCTTACCAGGGAAACCATTGCGGAAGATCGTAATATCGCCAGCTTCTCGATCGAACTTATTGTAACCGCCGCCGATATCCAGGGCGATCGCTGCCCAGAGATAGGTTGCCAGCAGCGTCCCAGCCACACCATAGAAGCTCAAGGCAATTCCCTGGGGAATAAACGCCAATTGGAGCGGATTGCTAACGGGGAGCAAGTTTACCTTCAGATAGCTAGAGAGTCCAGCCAGCAGAAATCCAATCCCCCCAATCGAGACGACTATCGCCCAAAAGAAGTTGCTAAAGCGGCGTGAACCCAAGACGGGTTGTGACAAAACTGTTTGGGTGACGGTAACTGTAGACATTTTAAATAGCTAGTTTTGATATATTTTAGGGTCGTTCGGCAGTATCTTTACCTACTATTACCGATCTACCGGAGACTCGATCGAATCAAGCCGTAATTTTTACGCTTCTTCACTAATCAGATCGATTTCATACAACCTAATTCTTGAGGAGTACGGATCGCGTCGTTTTCTCGCCCACTTATCTGCAAATACCCCTTTGTAAACATCATCCCAAGCTGAAGTTAGATTCGATTGACTCAATAAATGTCGAGATCTGGGCCTGTATCCTAAGGTTCGATTCTCTAAGAAGTGATATTTTGACTCGGCTTGACGAAAATCTCTCAAAGGGTTGTGACGATACGGATAAATTCTAATCTTGTTAGCATCGACTCTATATGTTCTAGTCATCGCCTTTTCATCTTTATCGATCTCATCTCTATTTTAACATTAACTTTTTATACTGTTCTAATGAAATTGCTGATTCGATCTATCTCCCATAATTTAAAAGATGGTAAAGTTAGAATTACATTACAGATTGAGGAATTTAGTGATGTGGTACAATATCTTAGATTGAGGCTTCACCAAAGACTAAAGACGTTATAGCAAAGAAGAGATGGCTCGACAATGAAGATCGATCGAACTAACTATCAAGAACTATTAATTGAAGTCAAAGAGCGAATTCGATCGGCTCAATATACCGCTCTGAAAGCTGTCAACCATGAGCTAATCACGCTGTATTGGGATATCGGCAGTTTGATAGTCGATCGACAACAAATCGCAGGCTGGGGCAAATCCGTTGTCGAACAACTGGCTCAAGATATTCAGTCAGAATTCCCTGGAATTAGCGGCTTCTCCACTGCCAATTTATGGCGGATGAGGGCGTTCTATCTTGCTTATGCTAAGAATTCAAATCTCGCACCATTAGTGCGAGAAATTGGTTGGACTCACAACTTAGCAATCCTTGAAAAATGTAAGGATGATTTAGAGCGCGAGTTTTACCTGCGGATGACGCGGAAGTTTGGCTGGACAAAGAACGTCCTGATTCACCAGATTGAGAACCAAACCTACCAGAAAACCCTGCTCAACCAAACCAATTTTGACAGCACCCTCACCCCTGAAATCAGTAAACCAGCTAAACTTGCGATTAAAGACGAGTACACTTTCGATTTTCTCGAACTGGGTGATGCGCATAGCGAACGCCAATTAGAACAAGCCATTCTCAGCCGCGTCGAACCCTTCCTTCAGGAAATGGGCGGGATGTTTACCTTCGTCGGGAGTCAGTATCGATTGACAGTTGCGGGACAGGAATATTTTCTGGATCTATTGCTCTATCATCGCCACCTCAAGTGCCTAATCGCCGTCGAACTCAAGGTAGGCGAATTTTTACCAGAATATGTCGGCAAAATGCAATTTTATCTCGCCGTTCTCGATGATACAGTGCGTCTGCCCGATGAGAATCCAGCAATCGGAATCATCTTGTGCAAAACTAAAGATCGCACGATTGTCGAATACGCCCTGCGAGAGTCGAATAAGCCGATTGGGGTGACTACTTATCAAATTGTCTCTACCCTACCCCAAGAATTTCAAGGTCAACTACCCGATCCGACCCAAATTGCTCGACTTCTTGCCGGAATTAACTAACAAAAAATGATTTACAGCCAATGAATCATCGCTCTATTTCCACACCGCCCTCAAATTGAGATTTTTTTGTAAACGAGTTCAACAAAATTTCTGACTATACATTCTTCTTCTGCTTGAGGAAATGAAGAATATGTCGAGGAACGCCAGTCAAAAGAACGGGAAACCAAACAAAAATTAACAGAATCTTCCGGTATTTCGATGTCGAATTCTTCTTCTAGTGCCATAACAAGCTCGCATAGATCCATCTCGTCCATATTGAAATGATTTGACATATGACAATCTAAATTTATTTCACTCTCAGCTACCTCTAGCTTGTCACTAATTACCCTCCGAACTCTAACAAAGACTTTCGCCTTACTCTCATCGCCTCCAAATTTGCCTAATACGGCAATCACCTTGGTATGAAAATCAGCATCTTCTTGAGTGTCCCTACAATCTACTCGATCCATTTTATCTCTCCTATAAATCTCTTGTCATATTTGTCATCAACAAGCAGCGAGAAGCATCAGAACAACATTTCAGCAAACCAGTCGTGATGTAATACTCGATATTCTTGCAGCAACTTACTTGCCTGGGGATGCCAGCCATCATGGTTTAATTGAGGAATTGGAAATGGAAGTTTTTTAACTTCGTATGATATAGCTTTGTCTGTTGTAACTAATCGTGCCAAATGCTCACAATTCCAACCTAATAAGCCATAATCCCAATTATGAAAACATAAAATAGCGGCACATAATCGATCTACCGTTTCAGATGGACTAAAATTTTGAACGTTTGGTACTAATCGAATATCCAAATCTACTCGATCGAATAATGTTAAGGAAGCAGTATCAAAAATTAAATTGTTACTAATTCCAATTCCATAATGCCATACTCCCAGACTGTACCAGTTAAGTAAGCGACCATAATATTTACTATTAGTATCAACCTTTTGATATACTTCCAAAATACGTTCTTTTGCGATATCTAAAGATATTGTCATACATACAGATTTAAGCCCATATCTCTATGTTTCCCATATTGACGGCAAAGTTACGTTCTCGATCGCGTAGCGTACCGGAGATAATCGAATCCACCCAATTCAATCATTCAACTTATCTTCATCCAACTTGACTTCCTCAGTCCGAGGCTCCCCCACAAATTCATCACTATTAACAATAGATTCAACAGCCACAACCTGACGATCGAACGCCGGACATTTCGCAGCCGGATCGACGTTGCGCTTGTACAATGGACTCTCCTCACCGCGACAGAGATAACCGTCGAAAAACTCACAGACAGCACAACAATCCAGCCCACTCAAAACCGCTGAGTCAACTGACAAAGATTTATGACTGGCGGGTTTGAGCATCAAGCCGCCTCTTGTCCACTTAGCTGATAATAGTCCCGTTGCGGCTAAATGTTGCCAACGGGGATCTTCTAGTACACTCTCGGCGATGCGGAGCCATGCACCGTCGAATTCGGCTTCGATTTCGAGTTCAAATTCTTGTCCGGCATCGACTCTGGCTACTTGAGCTTTTGACAGGTGCTCGGGTGTTTCGCCGAAGGTGATGGTATCACCGACTTCGGGGATGTGGATCCAATATTTATCGCGCAAATCTCCGGCTTTGGAGAGTCCGTGCAGGGCGGATTTGGAACCGTGGATTAGGATCAGGTGTTGAGGATTGACGCGGTGGATGACTTGGGTAATCCCAACTCGATCGGCATGGGCAGATAGATTGAAGCGTTGAATCTTGGCTCTGACTGTGAGCGGGGTACCATCTAGTTCGATCTCAGCTTCTGGCTCTAGGCTTTGGAGGAAACGTCCTGGGGATTCTTCGTCGGTGTAGCCGGAGATGAAAATAGCCGCATTTTCCCGCTCTAATAGAATTTTAGCGTAGCCGATGCTGGCTCCACCTGTCAACATACCGGAACTGGCGATAATTACTGAGGGGTGGGCGATCGCGAGGGGGCGTTCTTTGGGCGATCCGATCGAGATGATTCTGGGCGAGGATTTCTCGCTGAAGAAGGGGGACTGGGTTTTGGCGAAGTTCTTGACGGCGGCGGGGAGTAAGTCGAGTTGGTTTTGGAATAAGTCGGTGACTTCGCGGACTAAGCCATCGACGTAGACTGGAACGTTGACGCTGTGGAATAGGGCACTGGTGCGAATGGCGAGGATGATTTCCTGGGCGCGTCCGAGGGCGAAGGCGGGTATTAAGACGTTACCACCTGCGGCGACGACTTCGACGATCGCTTTAATCAAGTCGCTCTCTTGGCTGCGGCGGGATGGGTGGGTATCTGCGCCATAGGTAGATTCGGTGATCAGGATGTCGGCTTCGGGTAAGTCGGCGAGTTTCAAGCCCTCTGCGGTGCGACTGCTGGTGGTATTGTAGTCGCCTGTATAGAGGATCGATCGATTGCCGTATTTCATGTAGATACAGGCTGCGCCAACGATGTGCCCTGCATGAATGAAGCGAACTGTCAAGCCTGGGAGAGGTGAGAAGTCCACGCCGACAGGTTGAGTTTGGAGCGTAAACAGGGTTCGATCGAGATCGTCAGCGGAAAATACCTGTCCGAAGTCTTCATTTCCCTCTTTCTGCTGCGCTGTCTGCACCTTCAAACCATCTGTCAGCATCACATGGGCGATTTCTCGTGTCCCGTGGGTACAAATCATCGGCACATCGGGGAAATTTCGATGGAAAATCGGCAACGCTCCAATATGATCCAGGTGAGCGTGCGTCACCAGCATCAAATTGGGACGCTCTAATAGTTCAAACGCAGGTAAAGGATCGCTCCCCTTCGGACGAGTTCCCGCATCCATCACGATCTCATATGGGCCAATTTGCACCCGAAAACAAGATGCACCAATCCCTCTAGCTGCACCTAATGGGGTAACAATTAACCGATCTAAATACTTATCCCCCTCTACTTTCTCTAACTCTCCCAGTCCCTCTTTCTCCCCGCTCCCCGCTCCCTCCCCGCTCCCCGCTCCCTGCTCCCCGCTCTGGTCAAACTTACTCTGATGAGGATACGCATAAACCCGCGCCACTTTAGTCCGCCCATGTACCTGGACTCGTGCGCGTAATTCTGTCGGGAGTAGACTTTGAGCCTCCCATTCCCAGATTGGCTCCTTAACTCTAGTTAGGGACAGTTCCCATTCTCGCTCAGTTAACTCCAAATTCAAGGCTGCAAGCGCGAACGGAGTCATTTCAGCCCTTCGGTCGCCATCTAGGTTGCGAGGGTTGTAAATGGTCTTCGGGGCAATACTGGGGAGAGACTTAACTGTCGATTCCCCACCTTCGGCTGAATCGAGATGGGTGGCTTTGAGAATTTCTAATGTCTTCCCCGCCCGTTGAGCAATAATTTGCCACAATTGCCCTGTTTGTATTGCTTCCGGCGGATTAAGAAAAGTAGGACGAATGGTTTGTTCGCCATGTTTATCGATCTTCGTAGTTATAATGTTGTGCTTGCGACTGACTTGGCAAATCCGCGCAACACAGACAAATCGATCGGGTTCAAGAGCAGTCTCTGCAAAAGCTCCAACAATCTGCAAGCGGGTAATCTGCCCATCAGTTTGCATAATCGGAATCACCAGCCACTGCTTGTCACCTTCGATCGAAGTGATATCTCCCAGCGGTGCAGCCCGAAACTGAAGTCCATCGGGGGTTGTGAGAACTAGTTTCGTCGGCTCTCGATCGTCAGGTGCGATCGTCCCACTAACTGTCATTTCACAATAGTGTTCGAGTGAAACTTTGATGGTGTTAGTGGGCATGAGGATTTGAGGTGTGAGAGTCTAGGGCGTTGGCTGAATTAAGATCGATCCCAACTACTCGCTCATTGTATCTCACCGTGATTTAGCCAACCAAGCTGTTCGATCTCCGAATCCCGAACTCCCACTACGATTTACCAAAAAACAATAGATGCTGCTGAGGTAAAACACTTTCGTTTTTAATCAGCTTTAATCCTAAATCCTTCAGTTCATACTGGATCTGTTTTTGAGTGGTTTTGTGGTGAGGTTTGATGAATACCTTGGGGTCTTCGCCGCGATATTCTGTTAATACTATACGTCCACCTGGTTTGAGTGCAGATACAATTCCGGCCATCATTTCATGGGGATAACTGAATTCATGATAGGCATCTACCATGATGGCAAGATCGATACTTTCAGCGGGTAATTCTGGACTTTGTTCGGTGCCTAATTGGGTTTGAATATTCGTAATCTTACTTTTGGCAATCCGCTGTTTCAAGAGTGCGATCATTTCTGGCTGGACATCGACGGCAAGTACTTTTCCGTCAGGTACTTGTCGCGCTAGAAGTTGAGAAATATAGCCTGTACCTGCCCCAATATCCGCTACAACATCTGTCGATTTTAATCCCAGTGCGGCGATCATTTTCTGGGGTTGCTCCTCTGTGGCGCGATCGGGACGCTCTAGCCAGCCGGAACCTTGATGTCCCATCACTTGGGCGATTTCCCTACCCATGTAGTATTTGCCAGTACCATCGAAGCTGGGCTGTCGATAGCTGTAATATTTGGATTGGATCAGAGCTGTGCCAGTTGGCGCAGCAATTTGCCAACAGATCAGACTGGAAATTAAAAGCTTGAAAAGGTTTTTAAATACCATTGAGTGTTAAAGTGTGTGCTTAAAATGTGACTATATCAGTATTTTAGAACATTTCCAATCTGCCCCCGATCGAGCCTCACCATTAAATCATGAATAAATCCACACCCATCGATCGAATGACATTTGCGACGAAGCTAGCCTACGGAGCAGGAGACGCAGGTGCCGCGATCACGTCAATTATGCTGCTCTCGTATTTATCGCCGTTTCTCACTGATGTCGCCCATCTATCGCCAGGATTAGCAGGACAAAGTCAGCTAGTTGGCAAGATTTGGGACGCGGTAAACGATCCGATGGTTGGGGTTTTAAGCGATCGAGGTCAGATATTTAGTGATAAAATTCGGCAGCGGTGGGGGCGCAGGTATCCGTGGATGCTGTGGGGGGCGATTCCATTCGGGGTATTCTTCGCGCTCGAGTGGATTGTCCCGTTTCCCGAAACCAATCAATGGGGTTTGTTTGCTTTTTATACGTTGATTTCGATTTTATTTAATACCTTTTTCACGGTTGTAAATTTACCCTATACTGCCCTCACCGCCGAACTGACGCAGGACTATCACGAGCGCACGAGCTTGAGTAGCTTTCGGTTTACATTCTCGATCGGCGGCAGTATCGTTGCTCTATTACTAGCTCGGACTGTATTTCAAAATATTCAGAACCCAGCAACTCAATACCTGACAATTGGGGTGATTTGTGCGGTGCTGTCGATCTTGCCGATATTTTGGTGCGTGTTTGGGACATATGCTCGATCGCAAGCAGTATTAGCCCAGTATCCAGAGGAAGCCGCACCTGTGACTGGATCTCTGATCTCAGAATTGCGGATCGTGTTTAGCAATCGACCATTTCTATTTGTAGTGGGAATTTATCTCTGTTCGTGGTTCAGTGTTCAACTGACTGCGGCAGTTATTCCCTATTTTGTGGTGAGCTATATGCGCCTACCCCAGCAAGATTCACCGCTGGTGATTTTAGCCGTCCAGGGTACAGCGTTGGCGATGTTGTCGGTGTGGAACCGAATCTCCCAAAAGGTCGGCAAAAAAGCGGCGTACCTACTCGGAACTAGCTGCTGGCTGATTGGTCAGATCGGGCTATTCCTGCTTCAGCCAGGTCAAACTACGCTGATGTATGTATTTGCTGTCCTGGCTGGTATCGGCGTGTCCACGGCTTATTTGATTCCCTGGTCGATGTTACCGGATGTGATTGAGTTTGACGAGTTGCGGACGGGACAACGCCGCGAGGGAATCTTCTATAGCTTGATGGTATTCCTGCAAAAAATCTGCTTGGGTTTTGCCGTCGCTGGAGTGCTCCAAAGTTTGGAGTCAAGTGGCTACCTGCGCCCGACTGCGGCGGTTGCTGCACCAATTCAACCAGAGGCTGTCCTCACCGCGATTCGGTTAGCCATCGGCCCAGCACCGATCGTCTCACTAATCATTGGTCTAATTCTCGCTTACTTCTACCCAATCACCCGCGAAATGCACCAACAAATTGTCCTCCAACTTCAGGAACGTAGAGATCGCGATCGGGATGCTAGCTGAGATCGATCGTCTGTTGGCAGATGCTAAAATTAAATAGTAGTGACTATATTTTTCAGTCATGGCAGCCCTCACTATTAATCTAAATTCGATTTCCAATCTCAGCCGCAGCCAATTTCGGCAGATTGCTAACGACAATCCAGAAATGAAGCTGGAGCGAAACAAACAGGGAAATTTAATCGTTATGGCTCCTACTGGTGGCGAAACCGGAAACTGGAATTCAGATCTGAATCTAGAAATCGGGCTGTGGAATCGTGTCACTAAAGCAGGGAAAACTTTCGATTCTTCCACTGGTTTTGAGCTACCAGAAGGTGGCGATAGATCTCCAGACGTGGCTTGGATTACCCTCGACAAATGGGAAGCCCTCACTCCAGAACAGCGGCGGGGATTTTTGCCTCTGTGTCCAGATTTTGCAGTCGAACTGATGTCTCGCTCTGATTCTTGGATCCAAACCCAAGCAAAAATGGTGGAATATATGGAAAGCGGTTGTCGTCTCGCATGGCTACTAGATCCCAAAGGTAAACGCGCCGCTATTTATCGAGTAGGTAAGCCACCAGAACTTTTGATGGCTCCTGACTCATTATCAGGAGAAGACGTGTTACCAGGATTTGTACTCGATACTGGGTTTTTGTGGAGTTAGCCTGGTTAACGATCGATAGCAGCCGAAGCCAGTAGGTGGGCAATATCTAAGTACAGTTTTTAGCGTAGTGATATGAATACTTGGAGTGGATAAGATCGATTGATTTGTCTATAGATCGATCGAATCAGACAGATTCAAGCCTTTTTGCTTCAGTTGTATATGGTCTGTGGGCAATGCCCACCCTACGTTCCTAATTTTATTGTCAGAATATAAATACCAAAAAGAGATCATTTGGGTGGGGCATTATCGCGGTGGCGTTCCGAAAAAAATAAAACGCGATCACGCAAGAGCATTTCTCGATGCTGGTGATTCAATAGCGGCAGTGCGAATACTTGCTGGGGGTGGTTCTACATATGCTTATGATGTAGATTATTTTGAGCTATTCGGTCGGGCATTACTTGGATGCGGTGAGATTGATAACGCTGGTCGATTTTTGTTCCTATCGGGAGTAAGAAGACCTGAATATGACGCTGCTATTAAGAGCTTCTTATCCAAAAACAGCGATCCGAATAACTTCCGTCAATTACAATCGCAGTTGACTAAAGGAGCGCGAGTGATGTGGACGCTAAAACAATTCCCCCCAACTGTATCTTCAGATCTTCAAGCATTGGGATGGCCAGAAGATACGCAAGTCACTCAGCTTTGTAGAACAAAAGTAGAGTAATAGCTTCAGCCAATGATTGTCGATTTAGAATGATTCGATTCGAGCAGTAATAAGATTCGATCGATTACCCATTAGTCTAAGATTGAAGATCGATCGATTCCCACATCTGCGAGATCGGAATTCTTTGACCAGACTTTGCCTCGTGTAAAGCTCTTCGTAAACTTGCCTTAACTTCCTCAATCGGTGTATCATCGAAATCGATTTCTGTTGCTTCTTCAGAGCATAAAATTATCACCCGCACGCGGCTATTTGCACTTACTAGCACAGGCTCATCAAGAGCTAAATTACCTCGATCATCTACAGTTCCAGTTAACTCGATCGCTTTCATTCCTTTACCTTCAAATTGTACTTAGTCGAATACGTAACTCGATTCGGCAATGCCGAGGCTATTCCAAAGCAAATGCTCCGCTACCGCTAACGAATGATTATTCAGATCGGTCTTTATCCTGAAACTCAGCAGCAATCGATCGAAGCTCACCAGACGTTATATCCGATCGATCTGATTTTGAGTAGATTGTTAGTAGCAATACAGAAGTAGGTGATTCAACCTGATAAATCAAACGATAACCCGCGCTTTTGCCCTTTTGAATATCTTGATTCTTTATTCTTACTTTCAACATAACATAATCTTCGCCAATCCCAGAAATTCTATCTCCGACAACATTACCTACCTCTAAATCCTGAATTACAGTCTGGATATCAGCGCGAACGTGGCGATAACGTTTGTTTAAGTCGCGGAGATTTCTATAAAATTCAGGTGTCAGATATATTGTAATACTAGGCTGAAACTCTACTTCATCTTGCTCAAATTCAGGTGGTTCGCTGTTCATCAATTACCCTTCATCGCCTCACATCACATTAAATTTCAATAGTTTGAATCCATCCGCCAGTTAGTTTCTAGCACGCGCTGATAGATACTATCTTCCCTTTGCATCATATTATAGCCAACCAATTCTCGGCGGAGTGTGGCTGTGTCTGGGTAAATGGGTTTGATGATTTGATTCAATTCCTGTTCGGGATAGAGTCGCTCTAATTCAAACTTCTGTGCCAACCATTTGAGAATAATCCGCCGCTTTTTTCGACTAGCGGGAATTTCTTTGATAACGTCGTTTTCGACAAAGCTGTTGAGGACTTTTGTTTCCCAGATATCTTCGCTCACTGGTTGAGCTACCTGCGTTGCTGTGAGGGTGGCTTTTTGCATCGCTTGGAGCGCGTCGAGATCTAGGTAGTAGTAGTGAGTATTTCCTTCTACTCGCATGTGAACGAGTTGCAGCTTCTTGAGTTTGCTCAAGTGGTGGGAAACTGTCGGTTCTTTTAATTCGAGGATTGATGCCAATTCTTCGACGCTGCGCTCTTGTTGCGCCAATGCACCAACTAGTTTCAGGCGGCTTTCATTTGCTAATGCTTTGAAAAACTGGACGAGAGTGGTTAAGTCTTGTTCGCTCATAGCTTCGATCTAATTAGATACTTATCTAATTAGAAGTATATCTAATTAGATCGAAAACGTCCAGTAGCTCACCAACCCCAACTACCAGGGGCACCTTTGAATGGGCCGACAATATCGGTTGTAATCCAGCCACCGTAGAATTCGCCTGGTTGGGGTGTGACTAGTTCACCATCGATGTAGCAGGCATCCATCGGTTGAGCATAGAAAGCTAGATAGTCGGTAATCGGTTGAAATTTGGGGGTTGGTGTTGGGTAAGCCCAAGCGACATTTTCGAGCCGTCTGTTGCCGACGCTGAGGTGATAGTAGAGGGCGTTGCCTTTCCATTCGCAGAAGGAGCCGCGTGTGGTTGCTTGCAGGTATTTCATCTGAATATCTGCGGGGGGCAAGTAGTAGACGGGTGGATGACTAGTTTCAAGAACGCGATAGCCAGCAGTTGTATCGGCGATTGTTTCGCCATTGAAGACAACCTGAATGCGTTTATTAACTTTTTCTAGGCGCGGGGGACGAGGGTAGTCCCAGACTGATTCTTGCCCTGGTTGGGGTGGGATGGGTTGTGGCATGGAGGGTGGGGTGTGGGAGGGGCGTGGGGTGCGTAGATCTAGGGTACCCATTAAGGGCACCCCTACAGGTTAATTGTGTAGGGGTGCCCCTTGTGGGTACCCTAGATCTACGCTTTTACTAGTCTTTATGTATTGGTCTAAGATGTGAGCTAATCGAGTTTGACTAGTAGGGAGCGGAATAATGGATCGTCAGGGCTAACTCTGATGCAACGACACCAGTGTACTAAATCGAGGTTGAATTTACGAGCGAGTTGTTGGAGGAGATCGATCGAGTCCTCGCTAGGTGGTATGTTACAATCTTGCCCGATCGCAATTACTTGAATTTTACCTTTTGGAGCAATGCCGTAGACGGAGAAATCATCATTTAAGGTAAATGAATAGCCGTCCTTAATTGGTGACTGTGAGCCGTCATAGGTGATACCTGCGGATTTGCCAGAGACTTGCAACATACTAGCGAGATAGGTTAGGGCAATATTACTAGAGATTGGTATTTCTGGTTTCGATCTCATGTGCAGTTCGCGCCAACCGTTGCCATCTTTAGAGTTGTTATGAATCTGCTGAATTTTGGCTATTTCTTTATCAACTTTGTCGGCGAGTGGATGAGAAACAAATTCAAACTGCCGCCAATCATCTTCGGCTAAAATCAATTCATTTCCGGTTAGAGATCGATCGTTTAGGTCTGGAAACTTTTTGCAGATCGATGGCAAATTGTAGAGCACATCATTAGTATCTTCGACCTGCCGAATCCAGAGGATGAGCTGCTGAGATTTGGTATATTGGGCGCGAGTTTTGGGGCGCGAGTTGAGGACGTTCCAATCTACACCGCTGAGATTGATGGTTGTATCTTTCTCAAACACATCTGGCAGATTATTAGCGGGAATTTGGGTAACACCGAGCGATTCATCCGTAAGCTCGTCAATGAATGTGACTTCGATATTTAAGCTGAATGATGTCATAATTTGGCAAATGTATCGAGAGTAGTAATGAAGACAGATCCACAGTCGCAGACTGATTTAAAGAGTTTTGGCTATGGATTTTTAGGGGTGCTGATTTTTAGTCTCACTTTACCAGCTACAAAAATTGCGGTGACAGGATTCGATCCGATTTTTGTTGGTTTGGGGAGGGCAATTGTTGCCGCAGGGTTATCTTTAATTCTACTGGTAATTACTCGCCAACCTATTCCCCCGATTAGATTCTTGCCTAATTTTGCAATTGTCACTGGTGGCGTAGTGATTGGGTTTCCACTGCTGTCGGCAATTGCGATGAAGGATGCCGCCGCATCTCATGGGGCCGTGATTACGGGGCTAGGGCCGCTATTAACGGCTCTGTGCGGGGTGTGGAGAGCAGGTGAACGGCCTTCTGTCCGGTTTTGGATTTTCGCAGGGTTAGGGAGCGCGTTGGTGGTGATGTTTGCGCTGTTTACTGGTGGTGGATCGATTAGAGTGGCGGATCTAGCGTTGTTGGGAGCGATGGGTGCTGCGAGTTTAGGTTATGCAGAGGGAGCGGTTTTGTCTCGTCAATTTGGTTCGTGGCAGGTGATTTGTTTTGCACTAATACTATCAGTACCTGTGTTGCTGCCGATCGTATTGCAGCATCTACCCGCTAATTTTGCAGCGGTGCCGACTAATGCGATGCTGGCTTTCTTGTATGTCAGTATTTTTAGCATGTTTCTGGGCTTCTTTGCCTGGTATCGCGGTTTAGCTCTGGGTGGGATTGCGCGGGTTGGACAAATTCAATTGATTCAACCTTTTCTGACAATCCTGGCATCAGTTGTATTGCTGGGTGAGCCTTTAACAATTGAAACTATTGGATTTGCTGCTGCTGTAATTACCTGTGTGGTGTTGGGCAAACGTACTCAGATTAGTGCGAAATAATTTAATTTAGATCGATGAAGGCAAGCAGAAATGATGGAACAGTTAAATATTACCTTCATTTCTGATTCTCTCTAATTACTTCCGCGATCTGTCACCAATCGAAAAAATAGAATATGTATGAGTAAGACAAGTCGAGCGAGAAAAAAGGGAATTCAATTAGATAAATTAAAATTGCGGGTAATGGCTGAATATGGTAGTTCAGGAATTTGGATGATTGGAACAATCGGTTATTTTCGACACGGAATGGTTGGATATTCTTCATTAAAATTATCGCCAGACTTAGCAGCAAGATTCGAGCAATGGATCGATCTTTATTGGGGAATGTTAGAAGATAATTTAGACGTAGATAAATTTAACCAAATTGGTCGAATGTTAGCACGAGAACTCAAAACTCATGTTGGACAATCTGGATATGTAGAATTTGTTCCTGAATTGGCAACTGGTGCCTTGGGCGAAACAGAAATAATTGAATAGTTGCGTTAATTGAGTTTTGCCTCACATTATTGAAATTAAACAAAAATTCCTGCCATTTCTCGAATTCTATTTGCCCAAGCTTGGGATAAAGTAGATATTTCAATCCGACTAGCATCACTCGTCCAAGTCTCTAGCCAATGAACATGCCACCGAGACAATTGACGTTGGATTTGAGCTAATTCAAAGGCACTATCTACATCTAAATCGATCGCAGTAAGTTCTATAAATACTTTACTCTCTCGTACGATCTCTAGTATATTTTCTGGCTCGACTCCATCTAAAGTTATAGCTCCCATTCGCAGAAAATTTTGTGCTAATCTTTCCATCCGTACAGATAATCTATTGCATCGAAATGTCGTTTCTGCCATAGTCCAGTTATTCATATGCCTCAGAGTAATCTATGAATAATTTGTTTAATTCTGCATAACTAATTCTGACCATTGGATTGAGGGATGCTAATACTTGTTGACCATAAATTCGCCGATCGATCCGATTGTCAAAAATGGCAACTACCCCTTGAGCAGATCGCATTGGGGCGATCGCGCGATGCAAGATTCTCAATCCGGTGGGTAATAGATATAGTCGAAACCAATCTTGTCGCTGTTGCTTATAAAAGCCAACCTTTGCGGCAACTAAGGGATTTTCGAGTGAAGGAATTGGGAGAGTCGCAATAATTATCAGGGCTGGTGTTGGTAATCTATCTTGATGTTGTTGCCAAAATTCCCAGCCAGAGACAAGGATACTTGATTCGTTCAGGTTGGTTTGTTCGACTTGGACTCTAGTTCCCCATTCGGCGGCGAGAATAGCTGCTATTTGGGCCTGGAGTGGGGTATCTTGGATCAGAATTACGATAAATTTAGGATAATGATTAGTTAGATATAGTAAATGTTTAATCTCATCGACTAATACTGGTTGAAATTTACTCGTATTTGGCATTGGCATCCAAGGTGGTAAGTAAAGCTTGAATGAATCTTTGTGCTTGTCGAGTGGGAACTTAATTGAAGTGATATCACTCAAGCCTAATTCTTGGCGATACCCGATCGCTTTAGCCGTTAGATCGACAGAGCTAGTTAGTAAAATTGATGGTTGACGCGCCCAGATGGGAGCGAGTTCTGAGACTAAATCTGTCGGCGTAATTGCCAGGGTAAAGCTGCCACGAGTTCGATCGATCTGTGCCCAGACTAGTCGATCTACTTTTGATAATTCTTGATAAAATCTCTGCCAGCTTGGTGCTAAATTGGGTACGACTAATGTTAGTAGTGTTGCCAGCAAGGCTCGATCGAGGTCGTTCAATAGATAGCAATTATAAGGATTGTCTGGACGTTGCCAGAAGGATGCCATTAACTGAATTTTAATCTCGATAATTTGCTCCCAGATCGAGGCAGTTCGATCCAGTCGTAAACTATCCCAATCATGAGGATTTAATCGTACTGTCAGTAATTCTTCTGCCCAGTTTTCCAAATCATCGGCACCGTCGATAATTGTGGGATGACTAACGAGGAATTTGGGTTGATGCAACTGAAGATCTAACCACACTTGAGCATCAACGATCCATAAGCCATTAAAATCTAGTGGGGGAGGTTGTGCTCCAGCATAAACTAGTTTTGATGTGCCCAACCAGTGCTGAAGTTGCGGTAATTCGATCGAGATTAATCGATCGTGGAAAGCTGCTGGAATCGCAATTGTCACCGTTTCCCGCCACAGCAAAGCCGGAATCAAATAACTAATCCGATATTTACTTTCCAGGCGATGGGTGGCAATTCCCGTCTGAATCAGTGCTGACTTGGACAATCGCAACCCCCGCGCCACCAATCGCGCCATCGTCAGATGATGATTCCAACCAACAATCGTCGGTTGATGTCGCAATAAATCGCGGAGAATAGTATGAGTGGTGACTTCGATCGACTGAGGCATGGATCGGGGGTGGGGCGTAAGGGATCGGAAGACTGGGGAACTGGGGGACTTAGATCGAGCCTAATAACCATTCACTATCTACTATCCACTATTCACTAAACCACTAACAACTAAACCACTAAACCATCAATTTAAGATTGCCATCTGACCGCATCCAGCGATAGGATAGAAGAGCCGAGCTTAAATTTTGATTAAAAAATGGACATTATGGGCAATAGTCCATCTGCCACTATAAACAACCTTCTTTAGAATCTGACGAGCTAGTCTCCCAGAAGGAGGAGGCTAGAAGGTTTTATGCTGAGTCAAGAAGGTTCGATCGAATTGTCCGAAATCACTGATTTGAATCAACTCAAGTCGGAACTAAATGCTTTGCCTGCGGTGGATGTGGGCGATTATATTAGTGAATTGCCTGGGGAGCGACGGGCGATCGCATTTAGATTATTATCTAAAGGTAAAGCAATTGATGTCTTTGAATATTTGCCGACGGAGATTCAAGAGGAGCTAATTGAAGCACTACATGATACTCAAGTTTGTCAGATTATCGAAGCCATGCGTCCTGACGATCGAGTGGCATTATTTGATGAGCTACCTGCGGGGGTAGTCAAGCGGCTGTTACCTCAGCTCAGTCCTGAAGAGCGGGCGGCGACGGCGACGATTATCGGTTATCCCGACGGGACAGCGGGACGGGTAATGACGACGGAATATGTCCGGCTGCGACAAGGTTTGACTGTCGGCGAGGCTTTGGCAAAGATCAAACGCAGCGATCGAGATAAGGAAACAGTCTACTATGCCTATGTGACCGATGATAGCCGCAAGCTGATGCAGGTAGTCTCTCTGCGGCAACTGGTATTTACCCTGCCCGATACGCCAATTGTTGACATTGCTAGCGATCGAGTAATTAAAACCTACACCGAAACACCCCAAGAAGAAGTAGCGCGGCAGATGCAGCGGTATGATTTGATTGCAGTACCTGTAGTCGATCGGGAAGATCGATTAGTGGGAATTATTACGATCGATGATGTCGTTGATATCCTCCAGGAAGAAGCCACCGAAGACATCCAAAAACTGGCTGGGGTTGGTAGCGGTGAAGATTCTTCACTGTCTTCACCTTTGAGTAAACTCCAAAATCGGTTGCCCTGGTTGTTGGGAATTATGGCACTGTATATCGGTGCATCCAGCTCGATTGCACCCTTCCAGGACACGATTTCCAAGATCCCAGTGTTGGCGGTGATCATGCCGCTATTTTCTAATACTGGTGGAGCAGTGGGTACTCAGGCATTGACAGTTACTATTCGCTCTCTGGGTGTGGGTGAAGTTACTACTGGAGACACATTCAAAATCCTGATTAAGGAGCTACTGGCTGGACTAGGAACAGCGATCGGACTCGGTTTGACGATGATTGCCTTGGCACTGATTTGGACACCTCCTAGCGAACGCTGGGTGGCAGTAGTTGCAGGTATTGTGATGGCAACAAATAGTGTCATTGCTGTGACACTGGGAACACTGCTACCGATGGGCTTCAAGCGAATAAATGTAGATCCAGCTTTAATTAGTGGCCCGTTAGTCACGACGTTATTGGATACGATCGGATTTATTCTATTTCTATCGCTAATTACGATCGGTAGTAATGCTTTCCAGTGATAAGCTACTCCTTTCCCACCAAAGAAATAGACGCGCTGTCTATTCACTAAACCACTAAACCACTATCCACTCTAGATGTCTACTTTGATACTGGGAAGGGAGTGAGTCTTCTACCGGAAGGAGTATCTTTTGACAGACTATTATTCGATCGAATATCTGCCATTAGACTGACGGAGATTCTGACTTATCAACCGAAAATGGGAGAGTAAAAATTCGTCAAAATGCTCGAAATCGTGAAAATAGCTGTCCACTCCGAACTAACGCCTCCAAATATCACACCTTCTGTGGGTACAACGATTAATAGCATTTTAGTATTACTGCCCTTGTCTTTATTCCTGCTCGGTTTATTTACAGGTGTAATTAATCCTTAATCACAACAGCTATCTTCCTAGAAGATAGCTGTTGTGATAATATCACCTAAGAAAATCATAGTTCTGTTGCTGTATCCGGTGCAACTTCTATTCCCAATTTTGGCTCTAGTACGATCTTTTTAAGCAAATCATCAAAATCTTTGTTTTTAATGCCCATCCGTGCGAGCGCACCTGTCAATTCGTGCTGAAAAGTGTCGATGTCATGATGATATCCACACTGATGAGCCGCCACTAAAATTCCTTGTGTAGCACTTGCTTGGGCACAATCAATTAGTTCTGTACCGTGTAGAGGTGTTGGGGCTGCCATGCGATCGAATCTCCAATATTAGTTAGTTAGTTATCTCGATAAATTGCTACAGGTACGCGCTTGTAAGCAGGT
>JANXVE010000072.1 GCA_025351825.1 Chamaesiphon sp. 341R_metabat_111
TAGGTCGCAAAATTGGTCGAATCGGCAAAGATTTACCGCCTACTTGTGACCAGTTCGTAACCTCACCCGTGAAGATTTTAGTAATTTGGTCGCTAGTTAAACCCGTTCGCAGATCGTTATTATTACCAATCACGATCGCGATCTTATCTTGGACAATCAGTATTGATGTCAAACCTTGAGCTTTTTCGTCAGTAGTTAGCTCCCGCGAAATTCCGGTAATATCGATCGATCCAGCCGCGAGATCTTTTAAGCCTTGACTAGAACTAGATGCTCCATTTACCACCTGAACACCAGGAAACTTTTTCTCAAACCCTATTTTTAAAGCCTGGGTAATTTGGGCCATGCTGGTGGAGCCACTGACTTTGAATGCAGTTCCAGCGGCAACTGTGGCTGGTGGATCGAATGGTAATTTAATTTCTGATTTGGGTTGACCACTATTGGTGTTATTTAGACTATTAGCACTATTGAAAATTGGTATAGGTGAGTTAGATTTATTTGCAAATAAAGCATATCCTCCACTAGCTAGAGCCAACACTCCAGCGATGTAAACGATCGGCGGTGGACCTTTTTTAGAACTACTCATAAAATTTTTACTTGGGGGATCCGTCAGAATTAATCTGCTTTAATTTCGCCAGTCGTTCGTTAACTTTAGCTTGGATTTCTGCATTACTATTTTCGTCGGTTAATTCAGACCGATTGCGAGATATGTCCGCCACAAGCTTTTGCTGCATTTCATACTCAGTAGCCTGCATTTGAGCATTGTCTAAAGTGGACTTGGCGGAAGCCCCATCAAATTCATCATTAACCCGCGCAATTTCTCGCAGGGCAGTATTAACGCGGGACAAATCGCGCGTATTCTGAATTTCAGTGCGGTACCGTTTTACCTCCAACTGCTCTTGGGTGAGGCGATTTTGAGAACTAATTAATAACTCTTCTACCCGATCGATTTGAGCATGAAGTTGCTCTAATAATGCTTCCTGCTGAATCACTTTGACTAGCGTCAACCGTGCATCTCGATCGCGTCCTTTTTTAGCAGAAATCGCTGCTTCTCGCATCAATCCTTGGATTTCTTGAGCTTTCTTGTCATATTCAACCTGCAATTTCTTGTAGGAACTAGCTTGTTGTCCTACCGCAGTGGACAAACTAGCCACAGATTGGGACATCAACGCCAAAGAACGCTCGGCAATCGCCAGCGTCTCTTCTTGACTCGGCGGTGGTGCAATAGGCGGCTCTTTGCCCCATAACCAGTCCCAGACATCTGTTGTCACTTTACCTGCTCGATCGCCCATCAACCAATTCGCAAAGTTTTGACCTTTCATCTGTCTAGAATTTAGAAGCTGAGTTGGTTTAGCCTGATTATAACGTAGTGTATGGATGGTGAATGGTGGATGGTGGATGGTGAATGGTGGATCGTAATAAGTTTCATCTGAAAGTATTGGATAATATAGGCTTGTGACGAGGATAGATCTAGATGAATCAAGCTAATTACCGGACTGAAAAAGATTCGATGGGGGAACGTCAGATCCCAGCATTTGCTTATTACGGCATCCAGACTTTACGAGCGATCGAGAACTTTCCGATTAGTGGATTGAAGCCACTAGCTACCTATGTTGATGCTTGTATTTTAATCAAAAAAGCAGCCGCGATCGCCAATGGTAAATTAGGCTGTATCAATGCTGAATTGACTGGATCGATTGTTGCCGCTGCTGATGAGATTTTACAAGGCAAACTCCGCGATCAATTTGTTGTCGATGTCTATCAGGCTGGTGCGGGGACTTCCCACCACATGAATGTCAATGAGGTATTAGCCAACCGTGCGCTGGAAATCTTGGGGGACATTAAAGGTAACTATCAACGGGTAAGTCCCAACGATCATGTTAATTATGGTCAATCTACCAATGATGTGATTCCGACAGCGATTCGGGTAGGAGGATTACTCGCGCTCAGTCATACATTATTGCCTGCGCTGGATGGTGCGATCGCAGCAATGGACAAAAAAGCGGTAGAATTTCAATCGATCGTCAAATCTGGACGGACACACATGCAGGATGCGGTGCCAGTAAGATTGGGCGATAGTTTTGGGGCGTTTGCTCAGATTTTACGGGATCATCAGGTGCGAATTACTACCGCTTCCGGCGACTTAACCAAGCTCGGTTTAGGTGGCAGTGCGGCAGGTACCGGATTGAATACTCATCCCGACTATCGATCGACTGTCGCCCAAGTTCTGGGAGAATTAATCGGACAACCCCTGACTGTCGCCCCTCATTTGATGGCTGCCATGCAGAGTATGGCACCATTTGTAAACGTCTCCGGCAGCCTTCGCAATCTCGCCGCAGACCTCGTTAAAATCTCCCACGACCTCCGCTTAATGGATTCGGGACCAAAGACAGGTTTAAAGGAAATTCAACTCCCTCCCGTCCAACCTGGCTCGTCAATCATGCCTGGAAAATACAATCCGGTGATGGCGGAAATGATGTCGATGGTCTGTTTTCAGGTGATGGGATTCGACAGATCGATCGAGATGGCGGCTCAAGCGGGACAATTGGAACTAAACGTCATGATGCCGTTGATTGCCTACGATCTGATTCATAGTATCGAGATTTTGGGTAATGCGCTCAAGGCTTTGACGGAGCAATGTATCATCGGAATTACAGCCAATCCCGAACGCTGTCGAGATTATGCCGAAGGGAGTTTGGCTTTGGTGACTGCATTAAATACGCACATTGGTTATTTGAATGCGGCGAATGTGGCAAAGGAATCGTTGGCTACAGGTAAATCTTTGCGGCAGATTGTGTTGGAGCAAGGCTTGATGGAGCCGGAACTGTTGGCGCAGGTACTGGATTTGGAAGCGATGAGTGAGTTGCCCTCATAGTATCTCAATCATTCTAATCACAGTTCTACTTTTTGATACAATATTACTAATCCATCACCTTCAGCGGCAATGGTTCAAACACCAACTAAATCTATTTCGATCGAAGACTTTCTCCAACTGCCAGAAACAAAGCCTGCCAGCGAATTTGTAGATGGTCAAATTATCCAGAAACAGATGCCCCAAGGAAAACACAGCACCATCCAGCGCGATCTAGTAAATGCAATCGATTCAATCCTCAAGCAGGATAAAATTGCTCGTGCTTATCCTGAACTCCGCTGTACTTTTGGCGGACGTTCAACTGTGCCAGATGTTACTGTATTCGACTGGAATCGAATTCCCCGTGAGGATAACGGGAAAGTTGCCAATGTATTTGCGCTTGCACCTGACTGGACGATTGAAATCCTCTCGCCCGAACAAAACCAAACAAAAGTAGTGCGAAATATCTTGCACTGCCTGAGTCACAGCACTCAAATGGGCTGGTTAATTGACCCAGAAGAAGAACTAGTATTTGTCTATCTTGCTCACGATCCCGCAGATAAGTTAGAGCAACCCAGGATCTCAGTCTTTGAAGTCAAGGAAGATTTACTACCAGTACCTGAATTTGCCAAATCTTTTCAACTAAGTGTCGGTCAATTATTTGGCTGGTTAGAGGATTAACTGCTGTAAATAGCCCCTAACAATAACGTCTGTAAAGCAGTCTAAGACAAAAGGGTAGCTAGTTTGGTATTCTGGAGCTTGTGCCTATTAATAAAAATTGCTCGGGCGGCAGCTATATAAAATAAATTATGACCGATTCAAATCAAGAACCTTTATTATTACGCGCGGCTAAAGGTGCCACTCTCGATCGACCACCCGTATGGATGATGCGCCAAGCCGGACGCTATATGAAAGTCTATCGGGATTTGCGGGACAAGCATCCTTCATTCCGCGATCGATCTGAGAAAGCCGAACTAGCGATCGAAATCTCCCTCCAACCTTGGCGGGCATTTCAGCCAGATGGCGTAATTATGTTTTCGGACATCCTCACGCCGCTACCAGGACTGGGCATTCCTTTTGACATCATCGAGAGCAAAGGGCCAATTATCGAGCCAGCAATTCGCTCTCAGGCGCAGATCGACGCACTGCACCCGCTCAATCCTGAAGAATCTCTCCCCTTCATCAAAGAGATTCTGGGTACGCTCCGGCGAGAAGTAGGTAACAAATCTACTGTCCTCGGCTTTGTCGGCGCACCGTGGACATTAGCAGCCTATGCGATCGAAGGTAAAAGCTCGAAAGATTATTCCAACATCAAAGGGATGGCTTTCCGCGAACCCCAGATGCTGCACAGCTTGCTAGCTAAAATTGCAGATGCGATCGCCGTATACGTCCGCTACCAAATCGATTGTGGTGCCCAAGTTGTCCAAATGTTTGACTCTTGGGCAGGACAGCTTAGTCCCCAAGACTATCAAACCTTCGCTCTACCCTACCAACAACGGGTGGTGCAGCAGGTGAAAGCAACTCATCCCGATACACCACTAATTCTCTATATCAGTGGTAGCTCTGGCGTATTAGAACTGATGGGTCAATCCGGCGTGGATATCGTCAGCCTCGACTGGACTGTAGACATGGCAGTGGGCAGACAGCGGATTGGGGCGCATTTGGGCGTTCAAGGCAACATGGATCCTTGTGCATTGTATGGTTCCAAAGATTTTATCCGCGATCGCATTGTTGATACCGTCCGCAAAGCAGGTAAAACTGGTCACATCATGAATCTCGGTCATGGTGTCCTGCCAACTGTACCAGAAGAGAACGTCGCCCACTTCTTTGAAACTGCCAAGAACGTCGATAAATTACTGTAACTGAAGATATCTTAAAGCATGAAGGTAGGGGTAATGTCTTGTCGGTTTTTTATTCTGGGGGAACCCCAGAATAAAACCGCCGCTTAATGAGTTGCCCCTACCTTCATTTTTGAGCTAACAATGTCGATCCATATTCCACAACTAGATTATTTCAAATATTTATGGGACCAGTGATTTCGCCAGAGTGGTTCGATCGATCGGCTGTAACTGTTGCACCAGAGCTGATTGGTTGCACGTTGGTGCGTCAACTTGCCGACGGTACGCAGTTGCGGGGAATTATTGTCGAGACAGAGGCTTATCAAGAAGGCGATCCGGCTTGCCATGCCTATCGCAAACAGACCAAACGCAATCAGGTGATGTTTGGCGATCCAGGCTATACCTACGTGTATTTAATCTATGGGATGTATCATTGCGTCAATGTTGTGACCGACAAAGCAGGTGCGCCGAGTGCAGTCCTGATTCGAGCATTGGAACTAGAACTAGACACCCTCGCCAGCATTCCCCGTAAGCCTAGAGAAAAGCTCGAAAAAGTAGCCGCAGGGCCAGGGAAACTATGTAGAGCAATGCAAATCGACTTAGGCTTGTATGGGACAAAACTAGAACTCGGACAAGCACTGTGGTTGGAGCATCGCGCCCAAGATTGGCAGAGCAAAATGGGTGGGGGATCGATCGAATTGACTCAAACCACTCGAATCGGATTGACACAGGGAGTCGATTTACCCTGGCGGTGGTATGTGTCTGGCTGTCACGCAGTTTCTAAGTGGTAATTCTTAATACATGTATTTCTAATTTTACGGGGGAGGGCGATCGATATCATTGCAAATCTGGGTAATTTAACTATATGAGTGCATCAATTTTATACAGACCCTATCTCTAAGTAGACTAGCGGAACTGCTATGTGACAGCTTCCGTCAAAATACTCCAAGGATTAGGTCTAAAAATCATCCACCATGCGGCGTTCAATAACGGCGCACCAGCTACCCTGATATTTTTATGTACCGCAAAATTCTAGTCTGTGCCTTGGTTCTTTACACCTCAATGCTACCTGCCCGCGCCAATAGTAATGCCGAAGAAAATGAATTGACATCCCAAGACCTCAGTACGGTCGTAACTGAGGCTAGATCTTGGCGAGGCACTCGCTATCGCTATGGCGGCAAGGATAAAAATGGGATTGATTGTTCTCATTTTGTCTACGCCGTCTATAGTAAGGTTTTTGAAGGTTATGATTATCGGATGGCAGGCGAGTATCTGCGTGACTCAACTTTTGCCCCTACCAAAGCTCCTTTAGTTGGGGATATCATTGTCTTTCCGTCCGTCAGGGGTCAGTCAGAGCATGTCGGGATTATCACTGATGTTGATGCTACGAAATTCATCGGTGCCCAGACTAGCACGGGTGTCAGAGAGGCTAGCTTCGCGCCTGGAACCTACTGGGGCAAGCGTCCTTACAAAATTGTCTCCTTGATACCAGAGGATTAATCGGTATTTACCAAATATTTTAGACATAAAAAATGTGCCCAATCTAGGCACATTTTTTATAGCCGAACTAAAAATTAAATCGAATTAGCCTAACCTTGAAGTGCTTCAGCACCACCAACTACCTCAAGAATCTCTTGAGTGATCGCGGCTTGACGGGCTTTGTTGTAGCTGAGGGTGAGGGAGCCGATGAGTTGCTTGGCGTTGTCACTAGCATTGTTCATCGCGGTCATTCGAGCGGCAAGCTCACTTGCTGCGGACTCTTGAAGTGCTCGCAGAAGTTGATTGTTTAGATAAAGTGGTAACAATGCATCCAAGATTTGGTTGGGATCTTGTTCAAAGATGGTATCGCTGGGCAGGGGTGCCGCAGATGACGCTAGTTTCTCACGCTCAACGGAGAAGTGACCACCGCGACTGGTGAGGCGGAAGACTTCATCATCAGGTACTTCTAGACCTTGGGGGGTAAGCGGTAAGAGGGTTTGAATCACTGGGCGAGAAGCAATCAGAGAGACGAATTTTGTGTAAACTAGTTCTACTCTGTCTATACCTTCGGATAAAAAGAGGGAGAGTAATTCATCACCAATGTTACCTGCTTCAGCAGCCGTAGGGATTTGTTCTAGTCCCGTATAATTTGCATGAATAGGTTGATTGCGACGTTGGAAGTATTGGGTGGCTTTGCGTCCGACGGTGATAAATTTGTAGCTCAAGCCTTGGGCTTTGAGTTCGGCGGCGCGGAGTTCGGCTTTGCGGATGATGGAGCTATTATAACCGCCACACAATCCTCGATCGCCTGTAATTACTAGTAAACCCACGCATTTTGCTTCACGGGCTTGGAGCAAGGGTGAGGTTGCGTCGGCGAAGGTGAGGCGGCTTTTGAGGCTGTAGAGGACTTGGGCTAGTCTGTCGGCGAAGGGGCGGGTGGCGACGACTTGTTGTTGGGCGCGGCGGACTTTGGCTGCTGCGACGAGGCGCATTGCTTCGGTGATCTTTTTGGTGTTTTTGACTGACTGGATTTGATCCCGAATAACTTTTAGGTTAGCCATATTTTATTTATAGTTTTTATTAAAAATAGGTTATTTCTTGATAATTAACTATTGCGTAGTAGAGTGGGCACTTCCGACCAGCTAGGATCTACGCATTCATCTAACTAGTGATAGCGGGTCGGCAAACTATAAGAATTTGATTAGTTTCGGCTTTCCTAGCGGAGGCAGAACCCGGACTTGGGGGGTCTGTCTTGTCTCGCTAAACCGTCGGGAGACCCGACGAGCGCGAGCCGCTGCCCCCCAACCCCCCCATTGAGGGGCGGGGTGCCGCCCCTCAAACTCCCCTGCACAAGGGATGGCTAGGGTGCTAGCTTGGAGCGGCATTCGCTCCGATTTAGATTTTAGTTTGAGTTACTAGAACTAATTTTTTGGGGCTGGAAATCCCCTCCTCGGAGGGGTGCCCGTAGGGCGGGGTGGGTAGATCTACGCAACACCCCAACCAAACCAGAGGGGAATAATTAATATTCCCCACATATAATCCTAAGCTGCTGCTAGGAAGGATTTCTTGCATTCAACTAGGGCAGCTTTAAGCAATGCTTCGGCTTCATCGGTTAACTGCATTTTGTTATCTTTGATTGCCTTGGCGTACTCTGGCTTGCTGTTTTTCAGGTAGTCTTTGAGGGCAGCGGTGTAGCCAGTGACTTTGTTAACTGGGATATCGTCGAGGTAGCCGTTTAAGCCTGCGTATACTAGGGCAACTTGTTCGGGCACGGAGAGTGGCGAGTACTGGGGCTGCTTGAGAATTTCGCGGAGGCGGGCACCACGGGCGAGTTGATTTTGGGTCGCTTGGTCGAGGTCGGATGCGAACTGGGCGAAGGCTTGAAGGTCGTCAAACTGGGCTAGTTCTAGTTTGAGTTTACCCGCAACCTTTTTCATGGCTTTGGTCTGTGCGGCTGAACCTACGCGGGATACGGAGATACCTGCGTTGATGGCTGGGCGCAAACCGGAGTTGAAGAGGTCGGATGAGAGGAAGATTTGACCATCGGTAATCGAAATTACGTTGGTTGGGATGTATGCAGATACGTCACTACCTTGAGTTTCGATGATGGGGAGGGCTGTCATGCTACCGCCGCCGAGTGCGTCGCTGAGTTTAGCAGCGCGTTCGAGTAAGCGGGAGTGAATGTAAAATACGTCGCCAGGATATGCTTCCCGTCCTGGTGGGCGACGGAGTAAGAGGGACATTTGGCGGTAAGCTTGGGCTTGTTTGGATAAATCATCGTAGATGATCAGGGTCGCTTTACCTTGGTACATGAAGTACTCGGCGATCGCTGCACCAGTGTAAGGTGCGAAGTATTGAAGGGTGGCTGGGTCGTTGGCGTTTGCTGCTACAACGACGGTGTAGGACATTGCGCCTGCTTCTTCGAGCACGTTGACGATATTGGCAACGGTGGAAGCTTTCTGACCGATCGCAACGTATACGCAGACGACATCTTCTTCTTTTTGGTTGATGATGGTGTCGATCGCGATCGAAGTTTTACCAGTCTGTCTGTCACCAATAATCAGCTCCCGCTGTCCCCGCCCAACCGGAATCATCGCATCGATCGCGGTAATCCCTGTTTGCATTGGCTCATACACGGAGCGACGTTCGATGATCCCAGGTGCCATGAATTCAATCAGGCGAGTGGTAGTAGTTGCGATATCGCCTTTACCGTCGATCGGACGGGCTAGTGCATCTACAACCCGACCGATAATCGCTTCGCCAACTGGAATCTGAGCGATTTTACCAGTTGCTTTGACTGCACTTCCTTCTTGGATATTGCGACCGTTGCTCATCAATACCACACCGACGTTATCGGCTTCGAGGTTGAGCGCGAGTCCAACGCTGGCATCTTCAAATTCAACAAGTTCACCGGACATGACTTTATCCAAGCCATAGACACGGGCAATACCGTCACCGACTTGCAGAACAGTACCAACATTAGATGCTTTGACATCTTGGGTGTACTGTTCGATTTGCTGGCGAATGATGCTGCTGATTTCATCCGGTCTGATACTAATCATAATTATTTATTTACTGTTGTAAGTTTTCTATAAGTTATTAGTTGTTGGTTGTTAGTTCTCAGCAAATTGCTATTCACTAAACCACTATCCACTAAACCACTAATTAAGCAATACTCAGACCCAAACGGCGAATTTCAGCGCGTAAGCTGGAATCAATTACCTGCGAACCAACTTTGATGATGGTTCCACCCAGAATGTCTGAATCAATTTTGGTGACAATTTCCACGCCGTTGGCGTTGGTCATTGCTTTCACCTTTTCGGCTACCAGAGTCGTCTGAGCTTCAGTTAGAGCGATCGCACTAGTAACTTCAGCCAGCACAATTCCTTTGAGATCTCGCAGAGCTGCTTGATACCGCTGACATATCCCGCTCAAATAACCAATTCGCTTACGATCGACTAAAATCATCAAGAAGTTGGACATCAGAGGATTGATTTTATCAGTCACAACCTTAGCCAAAATTGCTTTTTTGTCAGCATTTTTAACGATCGGATTCTCTAAAATCTGTGCCAATTCTGGTGAACTTTCGAGCAGTTCGATCAAATCTGCACAATTAGTGCCAAATTCATCGACCAGGTTTTGCGACTGAGCGAGGGACATTAATGCGTCTGTGTAAGGATTTAAAATTACACTACCAACTGCACTACCTTTCATTTATTTACCTCCTACCAATGCGATACTGCGATCGACCAGCTCGGTTTGAGCAGATGCGGTCAGCAGGTCTTTGAGTTGAGCTTCAGCGCGTTCGATCGCCAGAGCTGTGACGCGGGCGCGGAGTTCGGCAATTGCTTTATCCTGCTCGCTATCGGTGCTTGCAGCAGCGAGTTGCTGCATCCGCTCGATATCGGCTGCGGCTTTAGCAGCGATTTCAGCTTTGGCATTTGCCGCACTGGTGGTTGCAGTTTGGCGAATGTTTGCAGCTTCGGCTTGAGCCTCGGCCAAGTTCTTTTTGGCTACTGTCAATGCTGATGCCGCCTGTTTTTGGCGATCTTCAGTATCTTTAATCGCGACTTCGATCGCTTCACGGCGTTCTGTGAGGATATTGTTCAAGAATTTGCCGCCAAAGACAAACAAAAATACTAGAACTAATACAAGGTTAACTAAGTTGGTTTCGATTAAATCTGGATTTAAACTGACACCACCTTCACCTGTTGTGGCGAGGAATAAGAGTCCTATCATATATATGTGTGCTGCGGTTAGGTGTTTGTTATAAGTAATTCGTTGCAGTCACCTGAAAAATTATCACTAACTGTTCATCGATCACTGTTTTAATTTTGCCAATAGGCTATTACTTAACTAACTCAGCTCCTAGCAACTTGGTCAGGATCTGACGGCTGAGGGCTTCAATTTGAGGTTCCAACGCTGCAAAAGCAGATTGCTTTTGCTTGTCGATTTCCTGTTGAGCCTGTTCCCGTTGAACCTGAGCTGCTTGCTGAGTTTCGGCGATTTGTCCGGCAGCAATCTTTTGAGCATCAGCCTTGGCTGTGGCAATTACAGTGTTCGCTTCACGTCGCGTTTGGGCTAGTTCTGTCTCGTACTTGGTCTTGAGTTCTTCAGCTTCGGCGAGTCTGGCTTTAGCTTCGCCCAGACCACCGCGAATGTAGTCAGCTCGATCGTCTAATACTTTACCAAGGGGCTTGTAAAACAGTGCGTCTAGAACAAGTACCAAAACGACGAGTTGAATCATCATCAGTGGTAATGTCGCATCAAAGTCAAACAGCTTACCCTTCTCTTCTACTTCCTCTACTACTGCTACGGCTGTCGTCAACAGTAGTGACCATTGTGAGATCATCTTTTGTGCTTTCCTTGGAAATTTTAGGTCAGGCGGGAATCGGCAGTTTATAGAAGTCGGAATTAGGGATTCGCAGTAGGTGACATAGGATATAACTATCAACTATCCACGATCGACTAAATTCCGATTCTTAGCTGTCCGTTCCGCTGGGTCAGTGACTGGATCGATTATGCAAAAGGGTTAGCAAATAACAGAATCAGTGCCACAACTAGGCCGTAGATTGTCAAAGATTCCATGAACGCCAAAGAAAGAATGAGCGTACCGCGAATCTTGCCTTCAGCTTCAGGTTGACGTGCAATACCTTCAACAGCTTGTCCAGCAGCGTTACCTTGACCGATACCAGGTCCGATCGAAGCTAGACCAACAGCAAGAGCAGCAGCGATAACGGAAGCAGCAGCAACAGTAGGATTCATGATGTATTTACCTTAAAAAATTGATTGAGAGAATAGTTAGTTGAAATTTATTTAGTTGGGAGTTGGGAGTTGGGAGTTGGGAGTTAACAGTCGTAGACTATTCACTATTCACTATTCACTATTCACTATTCACTAAATCTAGTGTTCTTCTTCGCCTTCACCATGACCTTCAAGAGCTTCATGGATGTACACACCCGCTAGTGTTGCGAACACCAGTGCTTGAATCGCACTAGTAAACAACCCTAATAGCATAACTGGGATCGGTACAATAAACGGCACTAGTAATACTAGTACACCGACTACTAACTCATCCGCAAGAATGTTACCGAATAACCGGAAGCTCAGTGACAGCGGTTTGGTGAAGTCTTCGAGGATATTGATGGGCAGCATGAATGGTTCTGGTTCGAGATATTTAGCCATGTATCCCAAACCACGTTTGCGAAAACCTGCATAAAAATATGCGAGGGAAGTCAGCAACGCCAATGCCACAGTAGTATTGATATCATTTGTTGGCGCAGCTAGTTCACCGGATGGCAAGTGAATCAGCTTCCACGGGAGTAAGGCACCCGACCAATTGGATAAAAAGATGAATAAAAATAAGGTACCGATAAATGGCACCCAAGGCCGATATTCCTTCTCGCCAATTTGGTCTTTAGCTAAGTTGCGGATATACTCCAAGGCATACTCCATCAGGTTTTGGATTCCACGCGGGATGCGTTGAACATTCCGTGTTGCAGCAACTGCCGCAATCACCAGTAAGCCAATCACAAACCAAGATGTGAGAAAAACCTGACCGTGGATTTGGAAGTTTCCCAATCGCCAATACAAATGACGACCGACTTCCAATGCCGCCAAGGGCAAGGAATTTGTGATGTTTAAACCATCTAACATGTGCATCTAGGAGCTGTATTGCCGCGATTGTTTACCAATCAAAAATATGTTGCAATTGGTGGTCTATCCTAACGTCTGACTAAAATCTATTGAATTTAATCATCGATCGAGAGTATCCGCACGAGGTATACAAGTAGAGCTGCTTTGTAGGTCAAAAAACCCAGAAAGACTGGCAGAATCTGTAACTGGTTCCACTTTGCCGCAACGAGCATCAAGACTATTACTAGGGCTTGACGATTGAAGCTCAACTTCATGGTTTCAGTACCAAGGCGATCGACATCTCTTGCTAGCAGTCTCAAGTAAACTACTCCTGTGACCGCACCCAATAGGTAATTGCCAGCAATCTTCCAACCATAGAAATAAACTACAGCAGAAAACGCCAGAGCAGTGATTGCTAGAGTGATCAGATACAACTCTTGTTTGAGCTGTTGATACTCACCCATCGAGTTCTCTGACGACCCAACTACAGTAGATTGCTCGATTGTAGTTTCCCTGCCGACTAATTCGGTCAGGTGAGGTGTTTCATCAGTAGAGTTCACAGTAGTTTGGTGTTGTTTGAGCCTGTCAGACCACCGTTAATTGTATCATCGCGCGGCAACAATACTTAAACTAAATTTGCCTGGAGATTTTTTTGGGACTGGGTTAATAGTTATCAAGGGATGGGATGCTGTGATTTGAGGCAAGTTATCATAGGTAACTGGGTATTGGGTGAATCGACCCCAGCCATTAATTCACTCACAACGGCTTAATCATGGACTTTTCAGACAAAAACCTCCTCACGGCATACCTTGGCGCATTTCTACTGTTATTGAGTGTTGCGGCATTCTTCATCATCAAACAAATTCTCAAGACGCAGAAAATTGAGAATGCGCTGAGAAGACTAGAAAAAAAACTTAAGAATGAGCGTGGTACCATCCCTGAGTATTATGAATTGGGCAGCATTTATCTCGAAAAGAAAATGTACACACAAGCGATCGCGATGCTCAAAAAAGCAATTAAAGTTGAGGATGGTGATGAGGCTCCAGAGATGTCTCCGGTTCACAACGCTTTGGGGTATGCCTACTTCGGTCAAGAGCAATATGACCTAGCAATTCGGCAATACAAGGAAGCAATCAAACTCGAACCTGACTATGTGATGGCAATGAACAATCTCGGCCACGCTTACGAACAGAAGAAGCTGATGAGTCAGGCATTGGGCATCTATGAGGACGCTTTGGCACTAGAGCCAGATAATGACACAGCTAAACGTCGGAGTGAATCATTGCGTCGTCGATTGATTGTCAGCAGTAAGTCAGATTAGTTGTAAATTAATGGAGTTGCTGCGTAGATTTTACCCCATCCCAACCCTCCCCTTTTTAATGGAAGGAGCAAGAATGATCCTCGATAAAATTCAAGTTGGTTAGGCGGTAAACAATCGATCGAGGTTGTTATTTTGAATGGAGACTTTATAGTGTCAGAGTTATTAGCAGGACAAGTAGCGATCGTTACAGGTGCGTCGAGAGGAATCGGTCGGGCAATTGCGATCGAATTAGCTAATGTTGGAGCTAAAGTAGTTATTAACTACGCTAGCTCTAATACCGCAGCCGATGAATTGGTAGCGCAGATTGTCAACAGTGGTGGTGAGGCGATCTCGATTGGTGCCGATGTTTCTAAGGCCGAACAAATTGACGAATTAGTCAAGACAGTGATGGATAAATGGGGGCGCATTGACGTTCTGGTAAATAATGCCGGAATCACTCGCGACACGCTGCTATTAAGAATGAAATTAGAAGATTGGCAAGCCGTGATCGATACTAATCTCACTGGCGTATTTTCATGTACCCGTGTAGTGAGTAAAATCATGCTCAAACAAAAGTCCGGCAGAATCATTAACATCGCCTCAGTTGCCGGACAAATGGGCAATCCAGGGCAGGCAAACTATAGCGCGTCCAAGGCAGGAGTAATTGGCTTTACCAAGACGGTAGCTAAGGAATTGTCCAGTCGGGGGATTACGGTCAATGCCGTAGCTCCAGGGTTCATTGCTACTGATATGACCAACGATTTGAAAGCAGAGGGAATTCTCCAATTCATCCCGCTCGGTAGATATGGACAGCCCGAAGAAGTGGCGGGAATGGTGCGATTTTTAGCCGCAGATCCAGCGGCGGCATATATTACTGGTCAGACATTTAATGTCGATGGTGGAATGGTCATGGCTTAATTTAGTTGATAGTTGATAGTTGATAGTTGATAGTTGATAGCGAGATAGATTTGTTGATTTGTTGATTGGGTGGAAAAATGAAACCCAACACACTCAAATCAAAAAGCCCACACTAGTTAAATTCTAGTGTGAGCTTTTTTTAACGATCGAATTAGTAGCTAGCTAAGTTCCATCTCTGTAAGAGAATTGTTTTTGAGATGAGGATTTAAACTCACATTCCGCACTTCAAGTCAATCAGCGGTTAAAACCGCTGCTGATGTTGCAAAGTCCGCCTACGCGGACTAAATTTATTAGTCCGAGTAGGCGGACTTTGCAGTATGAGCGACGATTTCAATCGTGCGGAATGTGGATTTAAAACCCACTCCAAAAACTTAGCTATCAACTATCAACTATCAACTATCAACTAAATTAAGCGATTCCAGCCATCGTGACATCGTTGGCAGCAAGTAGATCCTGGAGTTCTTCGGAATCAACAGTTTCTTTGTCAACTAGCATGTTTGCTAACTTGTCGAGGATGAATTTGTTACCGACTAAAACGTCCTTGGCGCGACGATAAGCTTCTGCTACCAATACGCTGACTTCATCATCAATCAGTGCCGCAGTCTCTTCGGAGAAGTCCCGCTCAGAAGCAATGTCGCGACCGAGGAACATGTTTCCTTGTTGACGACCGAGGGCGACGGGGCCGAGCTTCTCGCTCATGCCGTAGCGCATCACCATTTGACGAGCTACACGAGCGACCTGCTGGAGGTCACTGGAGGCACCTGTAGTTACTTCTTCTTCACCAAAGATGATTTCTTCAGCAATCCGACCACCGAGGGCGACAGCCATTTGATTTTGGAGGTAGGAGCGGCTGTATAAACCAGATTCCATCCGATCTTCACTAGGGGTAAACCAAGTTAGACCACCAGCATTACCACGGGGGATGATGCTAATTTTTTGGACGGGATCGTAGTCAGGCATTAAGGCACCGACTAGGGCGTGACCAGCTTCATGGTAAGCAACAAGGGTTTTACGTTTTTCGCTCATTACACGGTCTTTCTTCTCAGGACCAGCCAAGATCCGATCGATCGCATCGTTGACTTCATCCATCGAGATTTCGGTCAAGCTGCGACGGGCGGCGAGAATTGCCGACTCATTCAAGAGGTTGGCTAAGTCTGCACCTGTAAAGCCAGGAGTCCGACGAGAAATCCGTTCGAGATCGACATCCTTGGCGAGTGTTTTGCCACGGGCGTGAACATTGAGGATTTCGAGACGACCAGCGTAATCAGGACGATCGACTACAACTTGGCGATCGAATCGACCTGGACGGAGTAGCGCGGAATCCAGTACGTCAGGACGGTTGGTAGCAGCGATAATAATAATCCCTGTATTGCCTTCAAATCCATCCATCTCGGTCAGTAATTGGTTGAGCGTTTGTTCCCGCTCATCGTTACCACCACCGAGTCCTGCACCACGTTGACGACCCACTGCATCAATTTCATCGATGAAGACGATACAAGGAGCTTGCGCTTTGGCTTGTTCAAACAAGTCCCGCACGCGAGATGCACCCACACCGACGAACATTTCGACGAATTCTGAACCGGAAATACTAAAGAATGGTACGCCAGCTTCGCCTGCAACTGCACGAGCCAAGAGGGTTTTACCTGTACCTGGAGGGCCAACTAACAAGACACCTTTAGGAATTTTGGCACCTAAAGCAGTAAATCGGTCGGCATTTTTGAGGAAGTCTACAACTTCAGTCAATTCCAACTTGGCTTGTTCGATCCCGGCAACATCACCAAAGGTGATCTGGGTTTGGGGTTCCATTTGGACGCGGGCTTTGGATTTACCAAAGTTCATCGCTTGATTGCCTGGGCCGCTCTGAGCGCGACGTAGCAGGAAGAATAAACCGACTAGTAGGAGTACGGGGAAGAATAGGTTACTGAGTACGCGGAACCAGACGCTTTCGTCACTGGTAGGCAGAACATAGATGTTGCCTTTGACGTTTTTGGTGAGAATTTCGACTAGCTGGTTGTCGTTGGGTGGTAAATTGACGATCGCTTTAGTACCGTCTTTAGCCTGAATTTGAGCCTTGCTCCGATCGGCACTCAAGCCGACATTCTCAATCTCACCACGTTTGACCTCTTGAATAAACTGACTATATTTCAGTGTTTTCTGGGCTGGGGCTGGCTTTTCAAGGAATGTCGTCGCTAAAGCGATCGCCACAACTGCCAACAGGACATACAGTCCAGCATTTCTCCACCGCTTGTTATTCACTCCGATCGTTCTCCTATATGATTGATTTGTGACTTGTAACTGTTGACAGTGCTTGATGATTACATCTTACTAACTGTCGTTTCCTCCAGTTACGCGCCGCCAATAGTCTGGCTTAATTTATCTTTATTAACTTATGTTAACCTTTCTCTCATTTTATTGAAAGGGTTTCCATTCATTTCCATTCGTTTCCATTCAATTAGCATCCCTAATGAGTAGGGATAAATTTAGCTGCTAACCACTTCATCATTGAATGTTTAGCTTCATATTCTAGTTTACCCACCGGAGTGAGCACAGTATGAATCGGGATCGGGTGGATTACCGAATTGCTATAGCCGATCGAGTCCAAGTCTTTGACCCACTCTGGATTCCAGTCGATTTCAATCACCGATTTATTTTCCCGCTGGAGGAGGTTGATAATTTGCGATCGAGCAATTCCAGGTAGGATGCCAGCACTTAGTGGTGGTGTATACCAGCAGCCGTCGCGGTAGCCCCAGAGGTTGCCAGTTGTTGTTTCGAGCCATTCACCTCGATCGTTTGTTAAGATTGCTTCCTGAATATTTTGGTTCCGCGCCTGTTGGAGAGCTAGCCACGGTGCAAGATAGTTACCTGTTTTGTGTTGAGGCAGGGAGCGAGTAAATTGCCGATCTGCAATGATTGCGGTGACACCTTCTGTTTGCCAGATGGCTAAGTTTGGCGGTAAATCGCGTCCGGTAATTAATTCTCGTCCATCGGGGAAGATCGCGATCCGCAAAACGGGAAATGCTGGGGTTAGAAGCTGCACACCCGATCGAACTTGTTCCCAATTAGGTTGAATCCAGCCAAGATCCTTGATCGACAATCCTAACCTATCGCAGTGAAGATCGATCGTAGCCCCAAGAAACCCGACTTTTTGGAAAAGTCGGGTTTCTGTCCCCACAATTTCATCGGTTCTGAAAGTAGTAAATACTGTCGCCCCATATAGCAAGCCAGGATCGCTAATGTCTAGCTTGATGATTTGAGACTCGATCGATTCACCACAGTACCAATACATATCAAGAACTTGCTAAAATAGTGGTGAGTTTGAGGACATCAGCGATGACAGTTACTACCGCAAAGTGGACAATCGAGGAATATCATCAATTAGTCGAAACCGGAATACTAGACGATAAACGAGTAGAGTTATTACAGGGAATCATCGTCGATATGCCACCAGAGGGAATGCCTCATGCTGTTTATTGTACCGAATCAGTTAGTTATCTTCGACAACTATTAGGAAGTAGAGCAGCAGTCCGCGAAGCCCACCCGATTACGCTCCCGAATGACTCCGAGCCAGAGCCAGATATTGCTATTGTTCGTGTACCCAGCCGTCAATATCTAGCGCACCATCCATATCCAGCCGATATCTTTTGGCTAATTGAATATGCAGACAGTACCCTAAAAAAAGATCTCAACGACAAAAAGCGGGTGTACGCTGAAGCCGGAATTCAGGAGTATTGGGTGGTGAATCTACATGCATCTGAGTTAATTGTATTTGGCGATTTGGTACAGAACGTTTATCAATCTGAAACCATTTTAGCTGCTGGGAATATTTCGCCTCGATCGTTCCCCGATCTTCAGATTGATGTCAGCAAATTATTCACTATTTAATCGATATCTCTCAATGACTTCAACCCTTCCCCCTTGGATAGTTCTAGACTCCCACCTGATTCAATGGCTCCAAGAAGATATCGGCAGAGGAGATCGAAGCACCCAAGGTTTACCGAATATCGATCGAGTTGCCACAGCTACCTGGATCGCCAAGGAAGCGGGGATAATCGCGGCTCTACCAGTTGCCAAGCGAGTTTTTGAACTACTAAACCCCCAAGCTAAATTCGAGCTGCTAGTCGCTGAGGGAGAAACTTGTGAATCGGGACAGTCGATCGCCAAAATCACTGCCGATCTGGGTACACTCTTGATGGGCGAACGAACAGCCTTAAATCTAGCCATGCGCCTGAGTGGGATTGCTACAGCTACGCGCAGGTATGTAGACTGTATCGCGGATCTACCCACTCAATTAGTTGACACCCGTAAAACGACCCCTGGTTTGCGCCTACTTGAAAAATATGCAACTACCGTCGGCGGTGGAATCAATCACCGTGTGGGTTTGGATGATGCCGTAATGATCAAGGATAATCACATTGCCGCAGCAGGGGGAATTAGATTGGCGATCGACAGCGTTCGACTCAGTATGCCCTATCCACTGACGATCGAAGTAGAAACCGAATCCCTAGAGCAGGTGCAAGAAGCGATCGATTGTCATGCAGATATTATCATGCTTGATAACATGCATCCAGATCTGATGCGTCAAGCAGTAGCCATGATTCGCCAATCTAATGAACGGATCGAGATTGAAGCATCGGGAAATATTACCCTAACAACTATTCGTCAAGTTGCTGAAACTGGAGTCGATTATATCTCCACCAGCGCGCCGATTACTCGATCGCACTGGCTGGATCTAAGTATGCGAATTTCAACTTGTTAACTCACATCTTGCACTAGTACCGAGATATTGGTACTAAGCGTAGATCTTAGGGTACCCATGAAGGGCACCCCTACAAGCTACCTGTAGGGGTGCCCCTTGTGGGTACCCTAAAATCCATGCTTAGTACTAGTCTGTACGTATTGGTTCAAGATGTGAGTTGATACTAGTCAGTCCTCCTACACCCCCCACACCAAAAATCACCTACTGTCCCTGCATTTTCAAAACTACTGCAAATGTGCGGAGTAAGATTTTGAAATCCAACCACGGCGACCAGTGTTTGAGGTAGTACAGATCGTATTGGAGCTTGATCAGCGCATCTTGGGTAGTGCTACCGTAGCCATAATTGATTTGCGCCCAGCCAGTGAGTCCAGGTTTAGCAGCCAGCCGTGTTCGATAAAAAGGAATTTGTTTTTGGAGTTCTTCGATAAACTGATGACGTTCGGGGCGTGGTCCGACCATGCTCATTTCCCCGCGCAACACATTTAGCACCTGAGGTAGCTCATCCAATCGGGTCTTGCGGATAAAATTACCGACACTGGTAATCCGAGCATCGCCTTTGACTGCCCATTGCGCTTTACCATTCCGTTCGGCATTGTTGACCATCGATCGAAACTTATACACCGTAAATGCCGCTCCATGCTGTCCCACCCGTTCTTGCTTGTAAAATATAGCACCTGGGCTGTCTAGCTTGATGGCAAGTGCGACAAAGGGAAATACAATCGCTAAAACCAGGCCGATAATTAGGCCGCAAACTAAATCTAGACACCTTTTCCCAACCCGATTAAATGTCTCAAATGGATTTTTGCGGAACGGTAGGGCTGAATACCATTGGCTACCAATGTGCTCGACGGCAATCTTGCCCATCAGTTCTTCATAGAGTACGGGCATAGGCGTAATCGCGACACCCCGCTCGTGAAAATCGCTCAACATCTGGAGCAAATCATCATCAATTGGCTTGCTAATTGCCAGCACGATCTCATTGACACCATGTTGCTCGACTTCCAACAACATGTCATGACGACCACCTAAAACTCGGACATCTTGATAAATCTTCCCATGAAGCTGCTTGTCATCGTCAATAAATCCGATCGCCTGATAATAGGGATTGTGCTCAAAAGCTTCTGCTAAAATTGCTCCCGTCACTCCTGCCCCAAAAATTAGCGTGCGCTGGTTGGCATGACCCACGCCCAAGAAAGTAGCATAAGTTGCCCGCCAAATCGACAACAACACACCAATGGCAACAATGGCCAGTGCAGGTGCAAATCGGAGCAAAAAGGAGACACCACTGAGAGGAGATGGCGCGGTCACAAAATAATAAATTGAATAAATAACCGCCGAAACAACCGCACCCAGAGCGATCCGTTGGGTAGTTTGTTTTGATTTAACCGCGACCCGCAAATCGTACAGATCGTTAATAAACATCCAAATTAGCCAACCAACACTCATTACAACAATCCACAGCGAATGGTCATTAAAAGCCCATTCAAATGTGCGGTTGTCTTTGGATGTCCAATACCAAATCGAGCCGACAATTCCGGTGCCGATCGACAGGATGTCCACTAGGAACAGCAATAATTTACGTTCTGAAAATTCCCATGCAGGCTCGATCGCTGGTAGAAGTTGTGAAGACATTGGTAGACTCATATCATAAATAAAATAAAGCGAATTTTAGTCTCTAATCTAATAACTACATTTACGAGCACTATAACAAAACTACCTTAAATTGGTTGTTATTTTTGTAACGATAGTGGAAAAAGATTTTTGTGACCTTGACTTCAATTAGTGTGCGTGGGTAGATCGAGATGATTGTAATAAGTAAAAATACTGAATTAAGCTACACTAAAAAGCACATTGTGTTTGCGAGTATTTTACTGAAGTAGCTACTTAATTAGTATATTTTAAATCCGTTCGTCATTACTTGATTACATCATAGATGACAAAAGTAAATAAATATAGCAAAAATACAGTCCTTTCAAAGAAAATAAGATTGCAAGCTAAAATATTTCGGTTCAAATGTTATGATTTATACTTGAAATAGAGCGATTGTATGCATCACGGATGCGATCTTATCGATCGACTACGCTGATATTTGTGAAGGTCGGATCGTTACAGCCGACCAGCTCACCACCAAGATCGAGGATCTGCTGTAAGTAATCTAGAGCTTCCGCCGTGATGATTTCACCAGGTATTAAAACAGGAATTCCAGGTGGATAAGGACAAATTGATTCTGCACTGATACGACCAATTGCTCGATCGAGTGAAATACTAGTTTGTGGAGATCGACTTGCTTGGCGGGGGGTAATTGCCATCACAGTTAAAATTCGGTCTTGTAGATCGACATATCCTAGATCGAGCGGTAAAGCTTGAGTAAATCTTGTTGCTAATTGGGTCAATCCCCAGACTAATCGATCGATATCTATGCGTCGATTTCCTAAGCTGATGATAAAGGTCAAATGCCGCATTGACGGCAGTTCTGCGACGACCCCAAATTCTGAAGTTAAGATTTCATCGGCAGCAAATCCAGTAAGATTTAGACCCGTGACAGTAACAGTTAGTCGAGTTGGATCGAGATATTTACAACCAGGGATGTCTCGGTCTAATTTAACGACAGAAAGTCTATCTATTCGATCGATCTCTGCTCTGGCAATCCGCGCTAATTCGATCGTTTCAGTCATTAACTGCTCACCGTGCAATGCCATCTGCTGCCGCGCTGCATCGAGAGAAGCTAGTAATAAGTAACTAGGGCTAGTTGACTGGAGTAATCGCAGCGATCGACCGATCGCATCAACATCAATTAGACTACTGTTTAGATGCAGCATCGCTGATTGAGTCAGGGATCCCAGTAACTTGTGCGTCGATTGTACCGTTAAGTCGGCACCCATTGTCAGAGCCGCAGGCGGTAGATCTGGATGAAACCCAAAATGTGCTCCATGAGCTTCATCCACCAACAGCGGAATTTGATAACTGTGGACGATTTCGGCAATAGCCGCCAGATCGCCACAGGCACCGTAGTAAGTGGGATAGACAACCATCACGGCTTTAGAGTCTGGATGCTGCTCCAATGCAAGCCTTAGCGATTCAGGAGTGATGCTATGGGCGATATCGAGATCTCGATCGTACTCTGGATCGATAAAAATCGGTACCGCACCAGCATGAATGATGCCAGCGATCGCCGAAGAGTGGATGTTGCGCGGCAAAATGATCTTGTCCCCTTCCCCACAGGTAGCCAAAATCGCCGCCATGACCCCCGTTGTCGAGCCATTGACCAAGAACCATGTTTGCTGCGCGCCAAATACCTCTGCGGCGAGAATTTGGGCTTGCTCGATGATTCCCGTGGGTGCCTGGAGATTGTCCAATCCTGGCAATTCTGGCAAATCCCAGCCAAAAACAGCCCCACCCCACTGCTCCTTCAGAACTGAGTTCATCCCAATCCCTCGCTTGTGCCCTGGCGTATAAAAAGGCGCGTGTTTTTTGTCCACCCACTCCTGAAGTGCATTGACAATCGGAGTCTGAGCTTGATTTAAATAATACATGGAGCGGGGAGCGGGGAGCGGGAAGCGGGGAGCGGGAAGCGGGGAGCAGGGAGCGGGGGAGGTGTGGGAAGTGTGGGAACTACGATATCACAAGCAACTCAATCCTGAAAATCCCGAAAATCCTCTAAATCCTGATAAAACATTACCGCTGATGCTGACCAAATTGGATCTCATATACCTCATCTTCCTTCTCACTGACAATTTTCAGATCGGATCGGGGATAGGCAACACACAGTAGCGCGTAACCTTTTGCCTGTAATTCAGTACTCACGCCCATCCCATCTCCCTGTTCGACTTCACCTTCCGTGACTTGAGCCGCACAAGTGGTGCAGACTCCAGAACTACAGGAGGTGGGCAAATAAAGTCCCGCCGCACCAGCAGCGCGTAAGATAGTTTTATCCTCAGGTGCTTCGATCGTGTAGGTTTCGCCCTGATGCAGGATCTCGACAGTGTAAGTTTTCGTCATATGTGTGATTATCTTGGCGCGTGTCAAAATGTTTGAAGAGATCTTATCCATTTTAACAAGTTCTGGTACTCGCAAATCATGTCTCAAATGCAGATGCAGATTCCTTCTATCCGCCAAAATAATCGGCTGAAATCGTTGTTCAAATCTAGTTGCGGTGCTAGCTGGGGCGGATTATTGGCAATGGCTGGCTGCGGGTATTTATTAGCTGCTACTACTGTCAATGCTGCAATATTCGATCGAGCCGGACGCAAAATACCCGATCGAGAGGTCAATTCCGATCGGGTAAACTGGCAAATACTCTCTACCACCGCAGGTCGCAAATACAATGGGATTGGCCTCATCGATGTCGGTTATGGGTTCTGTACGGGTTTCCTCTTCACTACAGGCGCATATCCAAAAGCTCCAGCCTACGTCCTCACCAATGGTCATTGTCAGGGTAGTGCTAGCAAATTACCGAGTGAGCGAGAGATTATGGTCGATAAGTCGAGCAAGACTAAATTTATCGTCAACTACTTCCATGATTTTAAACCCGATCGACTAACTATTCGCGTCAAACGGTTGGTCTATGGCACGATGAAAAATAATGATATTGCCATTCTCGAACTCACCAAAAATCAGCAAGAATTGACTAGATCCGGAATTGTACCGCTGCAAATTGCCACCAAGCCCTCAGTTCTAAACGAACCTTTAATCGTTGTCGGGGTACCATCAGAGGGCATCAAAGATGAACTAAATTTCCTGCATTCAACCACTTGCAAAACTGGGGAACTAGCCAGCGTCAAAGAAGATATCTATCACTGGAAAAGATCGATCCGTCATCGTTGCAGTATTATCGGCGGGATGTCTGGCTCCCCGATGATTTCACTCAAGACAAATCGAGTCGTTGGAATTATCAACACAGGCGTAAATGACAACGCCGCAACACAACCTCAATGCAGCCTCAATCGACCCTGCGAAGTCAGTGGTAATGGCGACATCCAGACCTTCCCCCAAGAAAACTACGGTCAATTAGTCGATCGAATTCCCAGTTGTTTCGACAAGCAAGGCATATTTAGTCTGTCCCAGCCCACCTGCCAATTAGAACGTCCTCATTCACCCAAAAACCTAAAGCCTAAAGCCTAAAACCCAAAGCCTCTAACAAACACTATTGTCAGAACTAAGCTCCTATGTAATAATAGGAGGTTTGGGTTAAGTATTAAGCACTAAGGAAATTTATGTCCCGATATCGCGGACCGAGACTGAGAATTACACGTCGTTTGGGATCCTTACCAGGATTAACTCGTAAAGAGCCACGTCGTGCATATCCACCAGGTCAACACGGTCAAAACCGGAAAAAGCGTTCTGAATACGCAATCCGCCTCGAAGAAAAGCAAAAATTGCGGATGAACTACGGTATCACCGAGAAGCAAATGCTCCGCTACGTGCGGAAAGCAAGACGCGCTACTGGTTCTACCGGATTAGTTTTACTACAATTACTCGAAATGCGGCTGGACAATACTGTCTTCCGTCTCGCTATGGGTCCCACGATTCCAGGCGCACGTCAGCTAGTGAACCACGGACACGTCACCGTCAACGGACGTGTTGTGGATATCGCTAGCTATCAATGTCGTCCTGGTGACGTAATTGGTGTTCGCAATCGTGAAGGATCGAAGAAATTGGTAGAAGCAAATCTCCAATATCCTGGATTGGCAAACACTCCTAACCATCTAGATTTCGATAAAGCTACGCTAACTGGTAAAGTTACTGGCACGATCGAACGCGAATGGGTAGCTCTTCAAGTCAATGAGCTACTGATTGTCGAGTTCTACTCTCGCCAAGCATAAAGATTCTGGATTTTGGATGGCGGCTGCATCCAAAATCTACTCTTTCTGTCTAAGTATTGAGATTTGTAGGTTGGGTTGAAGCATGAAACCCAACACACTCAACCAAAATTTATTTCTGAATTTATCCGCCGATTTGAGACATGGTGCGATGATAAGCGTCAGTTGTGCCTGATTCTCGACCTTTGTAATTAATTTCTGGTTTAAGATTAAGTAGTGCTTGAACTTGAGATCGAAGTTCCGCAGTAGAGACACCATTTCGCAACGCAGTTTTCAGATCTAGCTGTCCAGTTTCATTGAGCAGACAGGGACGCAACCAACCATCCGCCGACAACCGCATCCGATTGCATCTGTCGCAAAAGCATTCAGACATTTGACTAATAAATCCCAGGGTACCTTTGGCACCTGGAATTGTAAATACATCAGCAGGGCCATTTCCCGCGACATGCGCCTCAGTCAAGCCCCATTTTTCCCGAATTTGCTGGCGAATCGATGCAGATGAAATCCAACCGCGATCGTCAAATAATCGATCGTTACCAATTGGCATAAACTCAATAAAGCGGACGTGCCATTCTTTATCGATACTCAGAGCTGCTAAATCTAACACTTCAGTATCATTCACACCTGGAATCACCACCACATTCAACTTGAGTGGCGTAAATCCAGCACGATCGGCTGCTAAAATCCCTTCCCACACCTGTTGCCAGCGCGATCGACCTGCATTCCCGACAATTCGATCGAAGGTAGCTTCAACGAGCGAATCGAGGCTGATATTCACCCGTCGTAGTCCGGCTTGATATAAATCCTCTGCCATTCCTGCGAGCAGAAAAGCATTGGTAGTGAGGGATAGATCTTGAGTTTCTGGTAAACTCGCGATCGATCTGACAATTTCGACAACTCCCTTGCGTAGTAGGGGTTCGCCGCCAGTCAGCCGAAAGCAATTGAAACCGACAGGGATAAATACTTCTCGAACTAGCGTCAGCAGCTCGTCATCAGTCAAAAGCTGTTGGCGATGGAGATACTCTAATTCCTCACCCTCCGGCATACAATACTGGCACCGAAAGTTGCAGCGATCGATCAGACTAATTCGTAAGTAATTTACCTGGTTCATCTTTCCATTTTGCCCGATTTAGCTGTTAAATACTATTATTTTTCAGCCGCTACTAATGTTAGCTCGATCGCATTCCCGTCAGGATCTTGGGTAAATAATGCCGCTCGGCCAGAATTACTCATTTTCACGACACAATTAGCCGCTAGTAAATGTTGCTTGGCTACGTCTAGATCCCGAACTCCCATAGCGATATGTGGATTGCGCGTTGATTTCAACAGATCTATTTCAACATTGGGCTGATAGTCGAGATCTTCGATCAGATGAATTTGCAAATCACCAATTTGATACCAAATTCCAGGATATTTCAGATCTCGATCGACTTTTTTTAGTCCTAGAATATTGCTGTAGAATTCGATCGCTCTATTTAGATTCGATACCATAATCGCAACATGGAGACAGCTAGTAACTTCAATCATTGGTATTAAGCTTTGGGCAGATTGATGAATAAATCTTTTAGGGTAGGTTGGGTTGAAGAATGTTGGCGTAGTCTTTCGGAACGAAACAACCCAACATTTCTAGGGTGTTGCGATGGCTGTTGGGTTATCTCCTGACGGAGATGCTATTGCAAGGGCAAACGCTCCGCTACCGCAAGTGCTCCGCGCAAACCAACCTACAGATCTATCCATTAATTACCAATCCTTTTGTTGCTAACCATTCAGCATTAAAAATTCGTGATTGATATCTGGCTCCACCATCGCAGAGGATGGTAACGATCGTATGTCCTGGCCCCATCTGCTTTGCCACTCTCACCGCCGCAGCTACGTTAATTCCAACCGAACCACCCATGAACAAGCCATCTTTTCGTAAGAGTTGATAGACGACATCGATACATTCTTGGTCGTGAATTTGGATCGCATCATCGATCGGGACACCTTCCATATTACCAGTGACGCGACTATTACCAATTCCCTCGGCAATCGAACTACCCTCTAGGTGAATTTCGCCAGTTTTCACATAACTATATAAGCCGCTGCCCATTGGATCTGCTAGCACAGTTTTAATTTGTGGGTTCTGTTCTTTCAGAAATAAAGATACCCCTGCAAAAGTGCCCCCCGTACCTGTCGATGCTACCCAGCCATCGATTTTACCGTCTGTTTGCACCCACATTTCGGGGCCAGTAGTTTCATAGTGAGCTAGTCTATTTGCCAGATTCTCAAACTGATTTGCCCAGACGGCATTCTCCATTTCTGCCGCTACTCGCCCCGATAATTTCACATAATTATTCGGATCTTTGTAGGGCACTGCTGGTACGGTGCGGACTTCGGCACCGAGGGTTCGCAATGCTTCAATTTTTTCGGCTGATTGAGTTTCTGGGATGATAATCAGACATTTGTAGCCCTTGGCATTGCAAATATGCGCCAACCCAATTCCGGTATTGCCAGCGGTACCTTCAACGACGGTGCCACCTGGTTTGAGGGTGCCATCCCGCTCGGCAGCTTCGATGATATACAGTGCGGCGCGATCTTTGACGGAGCCACCAGGATTGAGGAATTCTGCCTTGCCCAGGATTTCACAGCCAGTCTCATCGCTAAAACTATTGAGCCGAATTAATGGTGTATTCCCAATTGCCTCGACAAAGCCGCGTTTAATATCCATTTGAATTAGTTGATAGTTGTTGGCGTAGCCTCTCCGTAGGAGAATAGTTGATAGTTGATAGCTGGTAGTTGTTGGCGTAGCCTCTCCGTAGGAGAATAGTTGATAGTTGTTGGCGTAGCCTCTCCGTAGGAGAATAGTTGATAGCGCGACAATTTAATGATTGGCGATGCTCATAGCATTACTATAATAGGCTAGGACAAATTTCAGTCTGCTCGTACTGCTACACCATTCAATCGCTTTTAAGCAATTCGTTGAATGAACGCCCGATCGATCTAGGGATAGGGTACGATCGGATACTGACTATTTTCTCACATCTTCATGAATATCCGGATCGGTAATGGTTACGACATTCATCAACTCGTTGCAAATCGCCCCCTAATTTTAGGCGGTGTCAGAATCGAGCATGAGTTGGGTTTATTGGGGCACAGTGACGCAGATGTCCTGACTCATGCGATTATGGATGCGATGCTGGGGGCGTTGAGCCTGGGAGATATCGGCCATTTTTTCCCACCCACGGAGGAGAAATGGGCGGGTGCAGATAGCATCGAACTATTAAAACAAGTCAATCAATTAATTCTCGATCGAGGCTGGCAAATTGGCAATCTCGATACAGTAGTGGTTGCCGAACGTCCGAAGCTCAAGCCCCATATCCAGGCGATGCGAGATCGATTGGCCCAGGCACTACAGCTATCACCAGAGCAAGTTGGTGTCAAAGCTACCACCAATGAAAAATTGGATGCGACTGGCAAGGAACAAGGCATCTGTGCTCATGCTGTTGTTTTGTTAACTAAACTCTAAACTTCGCTCAATAGCTAGCCACAAATATTTGTCACATAAAAATTATCAACTCTGGATTACTTTTTGGCTGATAATTATTGTATCGATTAGCTAGAGCTACTTTCTGGTCTTCAATACGCTATTTGGCCAATGACTAAAGTAACAGAAATTAATTGTATGCTTTTATACATTCGATCGATCCAATTGTGTGGTTAAACTTTAATTGAGGTTTAATTCCAGTGTTTGAGTGACTAGCTTTGCTCTATACTCACGGGTGTGAGGGGTCAAAATAGGGCGTGTAAAATGAAAGTGCCAGGATGAAAGATGTAAGCCAATTGTCTGATTGATGTTTTGCGGACGTTGTGTAAGTGTGAGGAAGGTCTCTACTACAGTTTCTTATGCAACAACACAAGATTAGAGTGGAATCATTGCCGCTGCTGTACCCTACCAAAGCTGCAATTCTGAACCAGGGGACGATTGAAATCGATTTGCAGTCTGCAACGCTACGCGATCGAACACCAGTCGAAGATCGCCACAATAGTAGAAATGTGTCAGGGTCTGGCGATCGAGTAGCGTCCAATTCTAGTCAGCCGAGAATGCCGGAAGTAGCAAAAAACTACATGGACACACACCGAATCATTCCACAAGATCCGCTTGCTAATTATCGTTTTGATACAAATCGGCTCAGTACAGGTAATTTCGATCTAGTCAATGTCCAATGGCAAGGCGCATTTAAGCTCGAAGAAGAAGCAATAGCAGATCGCTACACCATTTATATTGCCCTCTCAGGTTCATTAGACCAAAAGATTGGTCTAGATCGGTCATATTGTTGTTCGCTCGATACAGCCACGATTATTAGTCCAGGTCAAAAATTGGAGAGTATCACTAGCGATACAGGGGAAGCATTATTGATTTCGATCGATCTTAAGTCGATCGAATCCGCTGCTTGTAAGTTGTTTGGTCGATCGTTGAAGCACCCAGTCGTGTTTATTCCCAGCATCGATCTGACTCAGGAGTTGGGACTGAGCTTGAAAAAGTTTATCCAATTTCTGTGGGAAGCAGCAGCACAAAGCAGTTTAGCGGATTTTTCCGCATTAGTATTGAGGCAGTTAGAAAAGGCTTTCTTGTCTTGTTTGGTGGAGGGGGTGCTGAGTAACTATTCCGAGGAGCTGCGATATCAACATGATGGTGCATTAGCCTGTCATGTTCGCAAAGCGCAAGCGTTCATCGATGCTCATCTTCAAGAAGATATCAATCTCGGGGATATCGCCGCAGCCACGGGAGTCTGTTCTCGGTTGCTCCAGAAGGCTTTTGCCCAGCATTGCGGCTGTTCGCCGATGCGGTTTGTCACTCATGCACGGTTACAGCAGATTCGACAGGTATTGGAAGCAGCAACCAGCGATCGCAAAATTGTCGATGTGATGATGGATTATGGTTTTACTCAGGGTGGCAAGTTTGCGCGGGAGTACCAGCAGTTATTTGGCGAGAAACCATCAGAGACTTTGAAGCGAGCTAGTCAGCTCAACCGCCAGCATTCTCCACTGTGGCAATCGATCGATGATGCCCAATCCGATCGAGTCGTAGGTGGTGCTTGGTATCGTCAGATCCCCTTCTTTAAATATTCTAAAAACGAATTTTTTTATTTATACTAAGTCGCAAATCGAATATACACCATTTAATAAGTCTCATATATTGATTGTATTGCTTCAAGCAAATCACTTTAATTTAGGAAAAAACAATGACTAACAATACATCTGTTAAATTCTGGAACGATCTAACTGAAGCTCAATCAGAATCGATCAACGGTGGCGTAGTAATCGGAAATTTTGCGGCTTTCTCTAAATTAACTAGCCAAAATAATGGTGCAATTGTTGCATTTAGTGGCAACGCAGTTGGCATTTTCAATGCTGGCGGTGTCGTAGTCGCTCAAACTAACGTAGCTTAACTAAAAGAGTCTAGCTACGAAATCTAGGTTGCTACATCTACAGCGTTAAATGCGATCGATGAATTTAGCACTTTAGACTAAATATTGATTTTCAAATATCTACCTGTAGATAGTAATCGAAGATTTCAAATATCTCAACAAAATATAAACTCTAGGAGCCAAGCGCAATGAAATCTTATAATTCTCAACATCTCTGGACTGAGCTAACTGAAACTCAAACAGAAGCTATCAATGGTGGTTTGATTGCCTTTAACATTGCGATCGCTTCTAAACTGACTTACCAAGAGAATGGTGCCCTCGTGATTGCGAGTGGCAATGCAATTGGTTTTGGCAATCAGGCTGGAGTAGCAATAGTTCAAACCAACTTAGCTTAATTACAACTTGTCAGAGGATGTTTTGGAACTTGAAATTGCTAGATTTAGAGGCTTAGACTTCAATAGTCAATTGAGCGAATGAGCGATAATTTGATTATTAAATAACTAGCTTTAGATTGCAGTTGAATGTTTCACGACATCCCCATTCATAACATCAATATAATTTAGGAGCCAAGTACAATGAGATCTGATAATTCCCAAAATCTCTGGATCGAACTAACCGAAACTCAAACAGAAACTATTAATGGTGGTGTAATTGCCTTTAATGCTGCATTCTTCTCCAAACTGACTTACCAAAATAATGGTGCCATTGTAATTGCTAGCGGCAATGCAATTGGTATTGGCAATCAGGCTGGGGTCGCAATCGTTCAAACTAACATAGCTTAATTGCAACTTTCAAGAGGATATTTTAAAATTTTAGATTGCTACAGCTAGAATGTTAAATTTTAACCAATAACAATGTCTGCGGACTGAAGCTTATTTATTAATTAGCTAGGATGCAGCAATCGATGGTTTTAAAATATCCTTTAAAACAATATAATTTTGGAATAAAATCATGAGCATAAATCATCAACTCGAACTAAATAAACCTCATCAGGAATTATGGATCGAATTAAACGATCGGCAATCAGGTGAAATTAATGGTGGTGGCACACAGATAAATACGAATGTAAACATCAATGTACTCACCAATATCGCAGTACAAACAAATATCGCTACCATCATTGGTGCTAGTGGCTCGATCGATCAGTACAATTATTTCCGCAGGTAGAGCGCGATTGGATTAGATCGAATCGCTAATTACAGATCTACTCAATCCCAACGAGCGGCTATTTTTGATTTAAAAATAGCCGCTGGCGATCCTTGATATTTTTAATAAAGCCGTGCGGTGAATTTTATGAAATATGCAATTGTCCGTCAACACAGCGAAGAAGACTGTGGGGCAGCTTGTCTGGCGACCATCGCCAAACATCATGGACGCACTTTTTCCATCAGTCGTGGACGATCTGCCGTTGGGACAGGGACACGGGGTACGACTCTATTGGGATTGCGACGGGGCGCGGAAGCATTGGGATTTAATGCGCGTCCAGTTAAGGCGACACCCGAACTACTCGACAATATTCAGGCGGCTCCGCTCCCAGCGATCATTCACTGGCAAGGCAATCATTGGGTTGTATTATATGGTCGGCAGCGGAAAAAATATATCATCGGCGATCCAGGCAATGGCATTCGCTACATCACCCATCAGGAGCTAATTACAAATTGGCCGAATGGGGTTTTGCTATTGTTGGAACCCGATCCCGTTCGGTTTAACGAACAGCCAGAGGACAAAATTGGTGGGTTTGGGATGTTTTTCAAGCGGGTATTGCCGTATAAGGGGATTATCATCCAAGCGATCGCAATTAATATCGTGGTAGGACTGTTGGCGTTGACGCTACCGATCGTCATGCAGATTCTCACCGATGATGTCTTGGTGCGCAGCGATCGTCAGTTATTGATGACGGTAGGCATCGGCGTAATTGCGCTCAATGTATTTCGGAGCGTGATTACCCTGATCCAATCAAATCTGATCGCTCACTTTGGACAGCGGCTGAAATTGGGATTGAATCTCGATTATGGTTTCAAACTGTTACGGTTGCCGATGAGCTATTTTGATGCCCATCGAAGTGGGGAAGTAGTCAGTCGGCTCGGCGATATCCGCCAGCTTCATAATCTGATCTCCCAATTAGTGCTCGGCTTGCCCAGTCAGTTTTTTATTGCTGTTGTCTCCCTGGGCTTGATGCTGACTTATAGCCCTCAGCTCACTCTCGCGGCACTTGCCGCTTTTATCACGATTATCATCATTAATCTGCTATTTTTTCCCAGCTTACAAAATAAAACCCGCCGCCTGATTACTGAAGGGGCTGAAAATCAGGGCTTTTTGATCGAAACATTTCGGGGGGCGATCGTCCTCAAGACTAGTCAAGCTACACCTCAAGCCTGGTCGGAGTATCAGCGCAATTTTGGTCGGCTGGCAAATCTGGAATGGGGCGCAATTCAACTGGAGATCTATACTAGTACAATTACCCAATCGATCGGTAGTATTACCTCGATCGGGCTATTGTGGTTGGGTAGCGAGCTGGTAATCGATCGCACTCTCAGCATTGGACAACTGATCGCTTTTACGGGGATGAGTGGTAATTTATTTGGATTTCTAAGTATGGTAGTTGGCTTAGTAGACCAATTTACCACTGCCCAAATCGTAGTAGAACGACTCGGTGAAGTCCTAGAGAGTCCAATAGAAGAGGGTTACGGCAAACCCAAACCGAGAGTGAGAATTAGCGCAGCAAGGGATATTACTTGTAATAATCTCAATTTTCACCATACGGGCAGAGTTGCCCTCCTGAAAGATTTTAACCTGACTATTCCTGGTGGGAGTGTGACTGCCCTAATTGGTGAATCGGGTTGTGGTAAAAGTACCCTCGCCAAACTAATTACCGGATTGTATCCGCTCCAATCGGGAAATATCCGCTATGGCAAATATAGTCAGTCGGATATCTCCCTCGACTCATTGCGGCAACAAGTAGTCCTCGTCCCCCAAACGCCGCATTTCTGGAGTCGATCGATTGTCGAAAATTTTCAGTTTACCAATCCTGAAGTTACTTTTGAAGACACGGTGACGGCTTGTGAAATTGCCTGCGCGAATGAATTTATCACTGAATTACCCGATAAATATCAGACGGTTTTAGGTGAATTTGGGGCGAATATTTCCGGTGGACAACTCCAGCGATTGGCAATTGCGCGGGCGATCGTCACCAATCCACCAATCCTAATTTTGGATGAGTCTACAGGTGCCCTCGATCCGGCACTAGAAGCCGAAGTACTCGATCGGATTCTCGACTATCGTCAGGGGAAAATTACGATTTTGATTACTCACCGCCCCGCTGTGATTAGGCGAGCCGATCTGATTATTTATCTCGATCGGGGTGAGTTAAAACTTACGGGTACACCAGTCGAATTGGATCGAATTCCAGGTGAACATCTCAATTTTTTAAATTAGCAGCATTAGTTAATAGTTGACTGTTGTCAGCGAAATCACAGCCTAAAACTTAATACTTATTAAATAGTCATGGATGATTCTAATTTTACATCGGGAGAAGTTCTGCCGATGAATGTTCATAAAAATGTTCGTCATCTAGTCCCGATCGAGCGAGAGCTGATGCCCGAACGATCCGATCCGATCGTTCATTTTCCCCAGGAAGCCGACTACGCGATCGTCGAGCCAATTACCCCAGCAGAATTTTTACCGCCAATCGGTCGCTGGTTATCGGTGGGTGGGGTGGTGATGGTGGCTAGTTTTGGTGCGGCGATCGCTCTAAGTACGGTGCTTAAATATAAAGTCACCGTTCAAGCTCCCGCCAGCATTCGTCCGGTGGGGGAACTGCGAGTGGTACAATCGACGATCGAAGGCTCGGTACTGAATATTTCGGTCAAAGAAAATCAAACTGTCCAGAAGGGCGATCGGATCGCCACTGTCAAAGATTTGCGGCTCGAAAGTAAACTCCAAACCAAGCGCAATCAATTAATCGGCAGTATTCAGAAAGCTAAGTACCAAATTCTGGCAATCGATGCTCAGATCGGTGCCAGCGATCGTCAGGGGATCGCCGAAATCGAGCAGGGCAATCGCTCGATCGCCGGAATCCAAGCCGAACTCAGTCGCGCCGAACGAGATTATCGCGACAAGCGGATCGTCAGCCAAGCAGAAGTCGCTGAAGCTGAAGCCAACTGGAGAACTGCCCAGAAAGAACAGCAAGTCGCCGAAGTGGATCTACAAGTCGCTGCTGCTAACCTCAAATCACTCCAAGCGGGACACAAATCTGCGATGGCGAGATCGGAACGCTATCAGAGTGTCGCTACAGATGGAGCAATTTCTACCAACCAGCTCGAAGAAGCCCAATTAGCTGCCGAACAACAGGCGCAATCGATCGCCGCCCACCAAGCGACGATCCTCAAGCAAAAACAGATCGTCGCCCGCGTCGCCGAAACAGTCGGGGCTGCTCAAGCCAGAGTCCGTCGCACCCAAGCCGCCCTCAATCCCAGTCGCGCCGAATCAGCCGCGATCGTCCAAAAGATCGCCCGCGAACAAGCAATCGGTAAAGCTGCGATCGCCAGACTCCAGCAAGAGCGGCAGAAACTGCTCCAGCAGCGATTGGAAATCATCAACCAGATCGCCACTAGCGATCGCGAGATCGCCCAAATCGCCACCGAACTCCAGCCCACCCAAATCCTTGCGCCAGTATCGGGGACAATTCAAACACTAAATCTCCGCAATCCGGCTCAGGTGCTCCAACCTGGCGATCGACTCGCCCAGATTGTGCCGACGGGTACACCGCTAAATATCAAAGCCTACGTCGCCATCTCCGATGTCAGCAATATTAAAGTCGGGCAACTAGTTCAGATGCGGGTATCAGCTTGTCCCTATACTGACTATGGGGTAGGATTGGGCAGAGTAATTGAGATATCTGCCGATGCCAAAGCGATCGAGCAGAATGGGGGCAAAAATGCTGCTCAACAGCCCCAAGCACCAACCAGCACGTATGAGGTGACGATCGAGCCAGACACTCTCAAGCTGACTCGCGGTAGTAGTAAGTGTCAGATTCGATCGGGAATGGATGGTCGCGCCGACATTATTTCTAAGGAAGAAACCGTTTTCCAATTTCTGCTCAAAAAAGCCCGATTGGACAGCATCTAGTAACTATTTGCCCGCATCCAGGCTCTCATCCCAATTTTTCGGGAGCATTTTGTCTGAAAAATAACTAAGACCCTCGATCGATTAGTCCCATTCCGAGATAGCTCGATCCTCAGATTCGCGGATCTGTTGGTGAAGATTTTGCCAATCGACTGATGCGCTGGACTTGTCAATTAATAATTTACCATCATGTAGATATAATAATCGATCGCTAAATCGTGCGGCTAATTCTAACTGATGATTAACCACAATCATTCCGATATTTTGCGATCGACAGATAGTATTAATAGTGGTTAGAACTCGCTCTGCTGCGATAGTATCTAGACTAGCGATCGGCTCATCTAGTAGCAAAACTTGTGGCTGAGTAATCACACCTCTGGCGATCGAGACTAGCTGTTTTTGTCCGACTGATAGCTGTAGATGATTGCGATCGAACCAATCAGTCGGAATCTCAAATTGGTCGGCAACTGTCAAGACTCGCTGTTTGATTTCTGCCGCACCTAACGATCTCAATTGCAACGGATAAGCCAACGCTTCCCGCACATTCATTCCCAATAGTTGTGGAGTCTGACTGACTAGCATCACTCGCTGACGAAGGGTAACTGGTGAGATCGATCGATAGTCGTCACCATTGAGCAAGATCTGGCCACTTGTCGGCTCACTCAGGCGATTTAGCAACCGCAGCAGGGTACTTTTTCCCGCCCCAGTAATTCCAGTCAAAGTAACACATTCACCCGCCGCTAGACTGAAAGAAATATCAGTTAGTAATCGGTGCGTAAAATTAGGCGGAGTGTAATCGATCGACTTAAGTTGAAGTAACAATTAGTAATTGGTGAATAGTGAATAGCAAGTTTAACTTAATTCAAGTCTCCCCATTCCCCCCGCTTTAATCAGGATTTAGAGGATTTACGGATTTTCAGGATTGAGTTGCTTGTGCTATTTCAGTCCCCCCATCTCCCAGTCCCCACTACTCCGCAACTTCCCCTTTAAATACTAACTCCGCAGGGCCAGTCATATAGACGCGGTTATCAGCTAGTGACCAGTGAATTTGGAGACAGCCGCCTGGAAGTTCTACCGTGCAGGTGCGATCGGATTTTCCAGTCAATACTCCCGCTACGACCGTTGCACAGGCACCTGTACCGCAGGCGAGGGTGATTCCGGCACCGCGTTCCCACACGCGCATTCTCAGATAGTCAGGGCGGATCGCCTGCACAAATTCGGTATTAGTACGTTGGGGAAATGCAGGATGATGTTCAAATTTGGGGCCAATTGCGGCTAGCTCGATCGCATTGGCATCCTCTACAAACGTCATACAATGAGGATTGCCCATACTGACACAGGTAACGATCCAATTTTTGCCATCAACTTCGATCGATTGATTCACGACTTGGTTATCCACCATCCCCAGACTAGTCGGGATTTCGGCGGCGGATAGACGGGGTTCACCCATATCAACCTGAACGTCACCGTCGATCGTTACCTCAGGTACGATCGTCCCTGCTAGAGTATGAATCTGATAGGTAACTTCCGTATCAACTTTGCCTTCCAACTCGGCAATAAACTTTGCCATACAGCGGATCCCATTGCCGCACATTTCTGGCTCCGAACCATCGGAATTGAAAATCCGCATGGTGTAATCAGCCCCTGCCTGTCCAGGCAACACAAAAATTATCCCATCAGCACCGATCCCAAAATGTCGATCGCACCAAATAACTGCCTCCTCTGGGTCAATAATGGGAGTATCACTGTGACGATTGTCAATTAATATAAAATCGTTACCTAAGCCTTGATATTTGCTAAATGCGATCGACATAAATTAGGGGGTGGAGGGTAGGGGTCAGAAAGAATCTTGCTTCTTCCTCTTTGAGCTAGCGTGTATGCAGAAGTCTATTAGAGATGATGCGGAGATCTTTACCCCACCCAACCTCCCCTTAGAAAGCTACCGTGTATACACAAGTTTTATTTGCTTCGTTTCTAGGTTAATTGCCCCCTAAATCCCCCAATTCTGGGGGACTTTCCAGAGATTGGCTCCCCCAGAATTGGGGGCTGGGGGGCGAATCGATCGAGTATTCACCAGATTCTCGACTTGTGTATACACGGTAGCCTCCGAGGAGGGGATTTTCACTGGCTTCGGTTTGGGTGGGATTTATAGGGAGGGGGACGAAGGGGATTTGGTGGAGGAGTAAATGCGGTACCAAAACTAGTTCTTGGATGTCGTGGAGGTGATTGGCAATAAGCTGGGAGAGTTGCAGCCGATCGGCGATCTCTGCGAGTACTAATGGCATTCGATCGCGCCATGCAGAATTATCTTTTTGTCTGTAAGGGTTGAGCCAGTTTTCGATTAGCCATTGCTGAAATTCATTCCAGCCTTGTCCGGTGCAGGTAAATAGCTCAGGCTCTTGGTTTTGTTTGAGGATGAAGATGTGGGTATGGTTGTTGGTGCTGTAACAGGTCAAAATCGCGGTGTGGGCGTTGGTAATTAGCTTTTCAATTTCTTTGTGAGAAATGGGCGAGATCGCAATCTGTCCGGCAAGTACGGGGTCGTGGGTGCGGATTTTGTTGTAGAGAATTTGTTTACGATCGGCTAGCGAACTGATTTTCTCATTATCTGCTCGTAAGGCTTGGCTATCTCGGCTAGTTTTGGCAACGGACATGGCTCGATCGCCATCTTCTCGGAGGTTGTCGATGTCCTCGTTGAGCTGTTGATATTCGGTCAAATAAGCTTGAATCTCATCGGGGACTTGAGCATTACCGTACAAATCTTTGCTAGCCATTAGTTCTACGAGTTGACGGCTACGAACGCGCTCGGTGTATTCGATCGCTCTTCGATAGTCTTTCAGATTAACGGCGCACTGAATGGCGTTTTCATAAACGCTGAGAGCTTCTTGTAAGACCCGCTGGCGTTCGGTGTCATCTACCGACCAACTGCGGGAGGTTTCGGTGGCTTGCATGGCGATTTCATAGGCATCGATCGCGAGTTGCCATTTGCTTTGCTGTAGGTAAGTACCACCTAGATTTCGAGTTGATCTGAAACAATCAATCGGCAATGCTTGATGGGCAAAAATCTCCAGTGATAGTTTGTGACCCATGATTGCTAGTTCGAGATTCTCAGATTTATTTCCTTTAATCCTCTCTTGGTAGGTGTTAGCAAGGTTATTCTGGGTCGCTGCCCAGTCAATAGGAAAATTCTGCTTGGTTCTAATCTCCAGTGATAGTTTATGACCCACGATCGCTAGTTCGAGATTCTCAGATTTATTTCCTTTAATCCTCTCTTGGTATGCAGTCGCAATGTTATGCTGTATCCTTGCCCATTCAATCGGGAATTTCTCGCGAGTATATATTTTAAGTGATAGTTTATGACCCACGATCGCTAGTTCGATATTCTCAGATTTATTTCCTTTAATCCTCTCTTGGTATGCACTAGCAAGACTATCTTGAGTCCATGCCCACTCGACAGGAAAATCATCGATCGTAAAAATCTCCAGTGATAGTTTATGACCCACGATTGCTAGTTCGAGATTCTCAGATTGGTTTCCTCTAATCTTCTCTGTATATGAACTTGCAAGATCATGCTGAGTCATTGCCCAGTCAAAAGGAAAATTCTGCTTGGTTCTAATCTCCAGAGCTAATTTATAACACGCAATTGCCAGTTCGAGATTCTCAGATCTATCTCCTCTAATCCTATAACTGTAAGCAGTCGCAAGATTGTGCTGAGTCCTCGCCCAGTCAACGGGAAATTTTTCGCGAGTATATATTTCCAGCACAGCTTCAAAACCCACAATCGCCAGTTCGAGATTCTTCGCGCGATCTCCTCTAATGCGTTTTAAGTAGGAATTGGCAAGATTATTCTGATTCGTAACCCACTCGGCAGAAAAATTATTGATGGTGTAAATCTTCTGTGCTGATTTATAACTAGAAATCGCCAGTTCTATATTTTCAGCTTTATCTCCTCTAATTCTTTCTGAGTAACCATTGGCAAGACTACCTTGAATGAAAGCCCATGTTTCTGGATATTCTGTAACTGTAAATATTACTAGAATTACCTCATAGCAAGCAATAAATAAATCAATATTCACAGCATTATTTCCCAGTGGAAATTCTTGAATCAGACTTCCAAATCTAAGAATGTTTGCGGCAGTCATTATTTGTGAAAATTCCGATATTTTCTCACTTGCCCAACCCTTCATGTCATCGATTATCTTACCTATTGGAGATTGCTGAATTAGAATGCCAAAAGCACTTATATCCTCTGCAATGGACTTTGGATTATCTCGGATTCCTGAAAATTCAGCACTCGCTAGACCTCTCAATACATCAATCATTCGAGCATCTAGAAATGCTAAGTTTTGCTGTAGAAGTGGATAAATGACATCAGGATTCCCCTTACTCTCATCGATTGACTGTAGTACTCTCTTCAAAAACTCTAGTTGTTTCCCTGAATCCTGTATGTCCGTCATCTTCCTTATCTCTAATCTCTAAGTAGTAAAAAACTATACAAACACAATAGACTTATATTTCTGCATATATTTATAACTCCCCTGTCAGTATCAATTAAGAACAAAAATATCTCAACTATCTCATCAATCTGCCGCGAGTCAACGATTTATCTCTTAAATCCCAATAATCAAGAAGCGATTCCCGATTCCAGTCCGTTCGCTGATTTTGGAAGAGAAAAAAGAATTAAGTCTTACAAGGCTTGAGATCTAGCTGATACAGAGATGCAGGCAAATTCATCAATGAAAGAATCCTTCTCTGAAGCTCGGACAGAGGCGTAATGAAAAAAGT
>JANXVE010000082.1 GCA_025351825.1 Chamaesiphon sp. 341R_metabat_111
TGTTTACCTGCTTTATGCCCATTTTTATTAACACGAGTTGACTTACAATCTGGACATTCGATCGATACTAATTTGCTGTTCATTGTTTTTCATCAATTTCGCTCTCGATCACCATATCATACATCAATTCAGCAACGCCAACCAGCAAACACAAAGCCATAATCATGCCCAAAGCGGCAATGCGCTTAGGGGACTTGAGAAACACACTAGAAGAAAAGAACAGCGGGTCTTTGAGAAAACGGAAGCCGCGTTCAACACCCTGCTGCGCTTTGTACTCACGCAAGGCATCAGCGGCACTCAAGACGACAGAATCGATCACATTACTAGCTAGAATAAACCGACCACAGCGGATTCGTTGTGCTGTTAGCTCGCTGTCGATAGCGAGAACTGTTGCCGTAACTCGAAAACAGATCCGAACAGGAATAGCATCGGGCTTCGGCTTGCCAGGTTTGTCATAGTGCTTTTTCTCGACAATCTCAATCTCAGTAAGTTGATGCCAAGTCATCTGTTGAGACAATTTAGCTGCTGCGGCAGTTGCATCGGCAATACAGGCAAACTCAATCGCGCAGAGCTGGTTGAGTTTCTGTTGCGATTGTTGCCGATGCCGTTCAATCCTTTTCGTCAACTGTTTGAGATCTGATTTGCGTCGTTGCTCACTTTCAATTAGGAACCAACGTTGCTTAACTCCAGCATACTCACTGGTGGATTCTTTGAGGGTATAACCTTTGATGCCACTGTCGGCTAACTCGACTACTTCATCTACCAGTGTTGCTGCTGCGCTGATACTCAACGGAACTCTTGTTAGCCATTTCAATCCAGTCATCGCAGTGATGTTGTCGGCACTATACAATGCTCCATCTGCTACGCATAACCCATCAAATGTCCACTGTTTACTAAATTCTTGAAACAGTTGAGCAAATCTCGTTTTGTCTGATTGGTTGCCACTAGCCATTTCCATCAATACTGGGATGTCTCCATCTCCGACGCAGATTAAGTTCATCATGAATTGCTTCAAATCTGGTCGGTGGTCTCTAGAATATCCATAGGTAATGTCAATTACTCCTGGCTCTGCCGATGCGTAATCCCCATCTACATGGAATGATGTTGAATCCAGGTGGGCTGTTTCTCGCTTGACTTCAAATTTATCTGCCGCTGCCAGACTGATTTCTAAGAATAGTTCGCTCAATCCTGCTGCATACACTTCGTCTAGGACGTTTCCCAATCGATCATCATTTAAATGCTCTGGCTCGATCCCCTCTCCCAATAACTGCTCTGTTGCCTTTCCTTTAAAGAATTGCCCGAATAAATACAATGGTGCCGATACAAATCCTAATCCATTCAGGAGCATCGCTTTAACGATTACTCCTGTGCTGACTTTTTCTCTGGGATCTCTTCCTAGTCTTTTGTTCAGGATATCGACTATGCCTATCTCATCTACCAATCCTGCCACTATTCCCAGATGATCTAGATTTTCTACGCTGATTTCTGAGTTGATAATTACCTCTTTTCCTGCTGGCTTGGGTTTTGCTCTATTTTAATTAGAAAATTGTCTCTTCAACCAGCGGAATGTGGGTTAAACGACAGGAATGTCCACTTGGTAGCGGCATGATTGAAAGTGCTTGTAAATGGCTGATCCAGCAACGATTTAAGGGGGTTGGAATGCGGTGGAGTGAGGATGGCTTCAATCATCTACTTCATTTGAGACTTAATTGGATTAATCATCGTTTTGATTCTTTATTTCCCCATGTCTCGATCCGGCAAATTGACCCCTCCCACAACCGCTAGATGCGCCCTTGACTAATCGCATTCTGGCTAAAATAGCCCAACGTGCCAAAAAGTAAAAGTACATGGCAAACCGTTACTAGCTATGCTTTTCAGTCAAGGTTTAGTTCAGCTTCATCTTGAATTGCCTTGTGCCAGTAAGTCGGGTCAGCATAGCGAATAACCAAAGCTTCAATATCAACCTTGGATGTAGATGGACTGAACTCAAATGTCCCAAACAGATTAATATGCTGCCACGCCACTAGTGCTTTTTGCACAGTCTGTCGTAACGTCACATCATCAATAAAGTCCAAGATGTACAACGTCCGACAAATATTTTCCAACTCCCATAACGCCTTTTTAGTTTGGTTCTGCCGTTCATAGCTGGCTAGCTTTCTCACAATCGTTACCTGCGTCACATTCTTCTGTGCCAACGAAGCCATGATCCGCTGAATATTCGGCCATTCTTGTTCGATTAACTCACGATAGATTTTGCAAACGGGTTTGATTAAAAAATCGCTATATTCATTCGGGTGTCTAGCTCCAACCAATGCACCCATTTTCTTGTGTAAATCCCGATAACGGGGTGCAAAGTGATGGCATCATTAGTAGCATGGAGAGTTTCTAGTCGCAGGTAATTACGCGCCGTTGTCATCATGGATGAATGACTCAATCCCGATACCTCTGCCATTTTCCCTAGCCCCATATTGGTACCCATTGCCACAATACAGGCTAAAATTTCGCTAGGATCTGGTTCTTGTTTGACATAACGGTCGAACACATGAGTAAAAGCACTCACAAATCTCGTATTTGCCGTCACAAACCACCGCAAATCAGCAATTCCAATTCCAGGTAACTGACTATAAAATGGGCTGTTGACTGGCTCTTCTGCGCTAGGAGCTTATATGAAAATTCGGGAAAGACAGCCGCTGAGGTTTGTGAGGTTGTGGGAGTAGGAAGACGAGTGTTCTTTATCTACTTGGCTCAAAAGCATAGCTAGTAACAGTTTATCATGTATTTTTACCTTTTTGGCGCGTTGGGCTATTTTAGCCAGGTAGGGGAAGAGGGGACTGGGGGACTGGGGGACTGGGGGACTGGGGGACTAGGGGACTGGGGGACTAGGGGACTGGTGATATCAACCATCCATTATTAAGCCACTATCTCAAATATCCAAATCTTTCATCAGGAAGAAATTTGCACTAAAAAAGACCGATAATTAGTTTCCTAACGATTGACCTCTCGCGTTTAAACCCCGATTTTCCCTAGTAATGAAGTATCAACATGAAACTAACAAGACTAAAAAATATTGTTGAATATTGGATACCTAGTCGATTTCTCTACATGAGCATGTCCAACCTTCTGAAAAGAACATAACCCGCTAGCGATCGATCGGGCATCAGCCATTTGCACTAGTTAATTAGTTGATAGTGGGTGGTGAATAGTGGATAGTGGATAGTGGATGGTGGATGGTGGATAGTAGATAGTGAATATCACCAATGCACAGATCTCCCAGTCTCCCAGTCTCCCCATCGCCCCAACCCTCAACTCCCAACCCTCAACTCCCAACTCCCAACTCCCAACTCTTTACATGTATTACTTCCCCCAGGATCCGCCTTATTTTGTTTTAATTGCTGGCTTACTCGCTGGTATCGCCTGCGGTGCTGCCTTTGATGGCACTTTGCGTCAAACTGTCAAAGATTGGTCGGTAAATCGCAAGAATATTAAACTCGCGACTGCTGACGATCTCAGTCTGCGACTGACCTTTTTAGGTATCTGCTTGGGGATTATCGTCTTTCTCTCGGCTGGTTTGGAGATTTTTGGATTCCCAACTTGGCTAGCTTATAGTATCGCGCTGCCTTTGACAATTTTTATTGCTATTCTACTTTGGTTCCAACTTCAGGTAGTATTCAAGCAACTCGATCGCGGTGGTTCACCTGCACTAGATCTAGACTCTTGGGAAGAATAGTTTTAGAGATCGACGTTGGCTCACAAACCCGACTTTCATCAGGATTTACCGGATTCAAGGATGGACAGGATTAGGTTGTTGGTGTGAGCCTAATCTCTGTCCTGTTATCCTTGCTCGGAAACTAATCGATCTAATTCAGCCAGGGCTGATTCAAAATCATCATTGACGATTTGATAGTCAAATTCGTTTTGCGCGGCGATTTCGATAGTAGCTTGCTCTAGGCGACGGGAAATCGCTTCGGCTGAATCTGTAGCGCGCTCTCTAATTCGCGCTTCTAACGTCGCGAGATCGGGCGGGAGAATGAAAATTCGTATAGCAGTCGGAAAGACCTTCGCTACTTGTCTGGCTCCGGCTAATTCAATCTCCAAGATTACTGAGTTGCCCCGATCGATCTGCTCCTGCACTGGTTCGATCGGCGTACCATAGTAATTACCTGCAAATTCTGCCCACTCTAATAACGCTCCAGCCGCGATTGTCGCTTCAAATCGATCGCGTGTATAAAAATAGTAATGAACCCCGTCTACCTCACCTACGCGAGGCAATCTCGTGGTAGCAGAGGTTGATAAGTACAGCTCTGGATGTGTCTCTAGCAAGGCTTTGAGCAATGTACCTTTGCCGACACCACTGGGTCCAGTCAAAACAATTAATCTACCCGTCATACCTAGCTTGCGATCGAGATCGTGGATTTAGATCGAATTGTACTATCGATCGTCGATTCTACCTATAGCTGCACTGGTTAAAAATTGAGTAGTATTTTATACTGGACAATATTATATCTAGGACTAACCGATACAGCTAAATCCTCAGTAATATCTTCAAACCGTTGCTAACTCGCGATCGAGCAATCAATTATTGCCGTGTACCACTAGCACAACTAGTTGCTATCATACTAACTGTAAAATTTTACAAACCGAAACATACTCGATCGGGTAAAACCGAAACACACTCTGGCACATCAACTCCAAAACCCTGTTTCCACAACCCGCGATCCGTAATCCGGATCGATTTAATGTAAAAAAAGTGACACAAGCTATCCGTATTTTCTTTTTTTACCGCGTACATTCGATATGTAAGCAACTAACCAGCTCACATCATCAGGGAATAGCAAATCATGAACGCGCATCAATGTCTGCCAGCTACTAGCTCTCGCCAACAACAACATCAATCAAACGTCGTCTTACTATCTGGTAAGCAGCCACTGCCAGAGATGTTAGTTGAAGCACTACAAACTCAAGTCAAAGGATCTGTCGATCGAATCAAATCCGTAGCCCAGAGAATCGAGATCGAAATCGATCGCATCTGTGAGAAAAGTGACAGAATTCAGAAGTCGGGAATCAGTGAATCTTGGCGGGTAGGATTAGCTCGTCACCGCGTATCCAAATGTCTTTATTATTACCAGCTTGGTTCGAGACAAGGCAGAATCGAACTGCACAGTCATCTTAGCTCGATCGTATACCGATACATCACCATCCCCCAGTCTCAATTGGGCTTCCAAGCTAGATATTCACTGATTGAAGACTTCCTTCAGGAATTTTATACCGAAGCGCTCAAAGTTTTCCGCCGCGAAAATGAACTAGGCGATACCTACACCCCACGGAGCCTGCTCGAACTCGCCGAGTACATGGTATTCACAGAATGCTATGGCAAACGCCGGATTCATCTCCGATTTGGCAGCAGCCAACAGCTTATTGTCCTCCGCGCCCAAACTTTTGCCAAGCGTCAACCGAACGAAACTTCTGTCGATATCGAACAAGCTTTTGACACAGCCAAGGACGAAGATGGTGATTCTGGATCGAAGCTGATGCAGCAGATTCGGGCGAAGATGGTGTCTGATACTGCCGACTCTACCGATGGAGTCTTACGCGATCGGGTAATTGAGGAATTGGTTGCTTATTTTGAAGCTCAAAATCAACCTGCTTGTGTTGACTATCTACTATTGAAAATGGAAGATATGTCCGCGCTAGAAATCGAAAAAACTCTCGGATTGACTACCAGGGAAAGAGATTATCTCCAACAAAAATTCAAATATCACATCGAAAAGTTTGCGCGAGTTTCTAATTGGGAAATAGTCCATCAGTGGCTAGGCGCGGAACTCGGTCATAAATTAGGCTTAACAGATCGCCAGTGGGAAGTGTTTGCCGCTCAACTATCGATCGAACAGCAGTCATTTATGAATCTCAAGCAAGCACATCACAGTGACAAGTCGATCATGGATACGCTCCGATTGACTGAGAAGAAATTTAAACTTCGGTGGTCAGAATTGTTGCAATTGGCAGCACAAATTCGGAATCAGTAATTTAGTGGTTTAGTTGCTTTAATAATCTCTATCTCTAGCCGGAGGTAGGGATTTCTAATATTTACTCTGTCGATCGATTAAAATGATCGAATATAGATTGAATGTTTAGCATTGCAAGCATCGGGAGGGTGAAGAGATACCCGATAATTTTAATCGATCGTTCTATTAACACTGGGGTTGTTGGGTTTTCTCCTATGGGAGACGCTCCGCGAACGTTCCTCAACCCAACCTACAAAGAAAAATCCCTGACCTAGAAGATTGCCCTCATCGCTGTTAATTGGCGGAGGATATCTGTTGGATAATCGCGTCACAAGCAATTTTCACAGCATTTTCAGCTCGAATAATCTGCCCTATTTCTGCTGCTCTGGTGCCGTATTGAGGATTTTCTGATAATTGTCGCAATTCTCTAGCTACTCGTGCCCCCGTATACTGAGATCTCGCAACTGTTCGCGATGTCCCTAACCGCTCGACTCGCGCCGCATTGTCTGGTTGGTCGTTGGCGTATGGAGTTACCAGGGTAGGACGACCAGAACGCAGAGCTTGAGCGGTTGTCCCAATTCCACCTTGATGAACGATCGCGCTAGCATGAGGAAAAATTTGGGAATAGGGTAGATAATCGATCGCAATAATCTCATCATTAAGTCCGGCTGGGGGTGGATTATCGCCAATTAATAAAATCGCTCGACGATTTAATTGCTTCGCAGCCAGAATACTCTCCTGATAAAAAGTTCCAGGTACCATTACCGCCGCTGTACCGAGCGTAAAGACAATTGGAGATTCACCAGTTGCTAAAAACTGCTGGAGTTCTGGGGTGAGTTCGCCAATATTACCGCCATCGTAAAATGTAAATCCAGTCGCGACCGTATTTTTTGGCCAATCTGGTTGTGGTTGTGCCAATACTGGAGAAAATAGTGCTAGTGTCAGATAAGGAGAACATTTATTTTCGAGAATATTAGCATCTGTTCTTGCAAAACCCAGTTCACTTCTAAGTTGATGAATGGGTTGTACCCAAGAACTAGTCAATGCGACTAATAACTTTTTAATTGCTAAATTAAATGTTCTTCCCAACTTTGGTAACTGAGCTGCAAACGGAAATAAAGGTAGTACCGACGGATCGGAGCTAGAGAAAAAAGCAGCAGGCTGAAGCGTCAATGTTGCCCACCGAATTCCCAGTTTTTCAGCAACAATTGTGGCTGGGTAAATGAGTTCGCCGCTGATGATAAAGTCTGCCCCTTTGGCACTATCCATCAAATCATCATAAGTATCGCGCAGATTTGGCATCGCCCATTTGCGAATAATATATTCTGTACCCGTCTTCAAATCCATCATCTGCGCGATCGTTTGCGAATCATCTTTTCCAGGCAGATCGGGACGCAGCGGATGAAACTCAAACCCCAAGGCTTCAATTTTGGCTTGATATGTTTGATGGGTTGCAAAAACAACATCATGTCCGCGTTGACGCAATTCTAATGCGATCGCAATTTGTGGATGCAGATCTCCCAAGGAACCCATAACTGTCATCACAATCCGACTCATGCTCTTTCTCCCCTACTCCGACTCTAACATTTCTTCAATACTCAAGCCGACATCACTCGCAATTTGCCTCAGCAAACGAGGCGAAATGTCTCTCCCTTTGTGAAATGGAACTGTAGTTCCTTTTTTCATTTGTGCTTTACAGCATAAGCATTCCATCTTAAAGCCTCTTTCTCTGAAATCGGGTTTCAAATCTAACTAAATCCCTATCCCCAAACGGAGATAGGGATAGTCGAATCTTAGCTCACCAACTCTAATCCCCGCTTACATAAAGCCTCTGCCGTGATGCCGTTAAACGCCATTAACTGACCCGCTGTAGCAGTAGTTTCACCCCGCTTCCAGGCAAAGGTATCGCGCGGAGAATTCGATCGCAACATCACGGGTTCTAACATTGCTGGTGCGCCACCTGTCAGGCCGATCAGGGCACTGCCGCCGAAGATTTCGGCAAACTTAGCATCAGAGAGAAAACCGCCGTCAGGCTGGCTACAGGTATCCCAGGCGACATCGGTAGGGCGGTAAAGGCGACGGGGATTGATAATCGAGACGATTTTTGAGCCGATTCCTTCGGTTTTTAAAAATGCAGCGGCTTCAAACGCTGGTGCTAGCGTCATGTCGCCGATAACTGCGAAGACTACTTTCTTGTCGCCAGGGGTTTCTTGCAAGACTACTGCGCCATCTTCCAATGCTTGACGAGTTTGGGCGAAGGTGGTGCGGATGGGTAGGGGTGATTTGCTGGCGGTAATGACTACGCCTTTGTTTTGGGTGGTTAATGCCCAGTCATAGCAGACTTGGATGCTATTTGCATCGGGTGGGAAGACAGGGAAGACGTTGCCATTTCGCATCATTGAGGCGAAGTAGGCTTCGATTTCGGGACGTTGGTGTGTCCAGCCGTTGCGCCCCTGTTCTAGTGCCCCTGCGGTGTAGAGGGTGATGGTGGAAGGTGTGGGGCGGCGGAGTTCTGCCATTGCTTGGGTGACGGTTTGCCAGATTGGTAAACCGTTGATAGCGAAGGATTCGTAGGAACACCAGAGGGTGCGGGCACCCATGAGGGCTAATCCTGCTGCGAGTCCGGCGCAAGCATCTTCGCTGAGGGGTTCATATACTTGCCCGTCGGGTGCTTGGAAGTATAAATCATCGGTGGTGGGGTGGATGATTTTCAGGGCTTGGTTGATGTTGGCAATCCCTGAGGCTTCGTTCCCATCTGCATTACTGACGATGAAGTTTTTATCTGTTTGTCCAACATAGCCAACCAATCGTCCCATTGCGGTTGTGGATACTTTGGCTTCGCCCTGGGCATATTCTTCGAGGGGAAGGGTGCCAAGGCTGGGGACTGGGAATACTGATTCGGTGACGGCTATTTTGGATGATGAACCACCGCCAGCGCGTTCACAGTTAGTTCGCACTAGTTCCCAAGCTTGGAGATGGAGAGCGCGAGTTTTCAAGCCGCTGATAATGTCGGCATTATCGAGGGTATGGTGAGCATACAGGTTATGGGATTTGGAACCCGTGGCGTGAACTCCCGCACCTTTGAGTTGCTTGATGATGAAGACGGTTAATTTCCCACTCATCGCAGATTTAGCGGCTTTGTCTACGCCAGCTAAGATTGCTTGAGTAAAGGCTAGGCGTTGCTCGATCGAGAATAACGTACTATCGACATATTCGCCCGTCTGATTTTTGTCATCGAAATCCTTGGCATTAACTAGAATGACTTCATCAAAACCATTGCCTGTCCAGTAACTCAGCATCTCCTGGTTCGTCTTGGTAGACACCATACTGTGGTGCTCTTGTGAATAACCATTCCATACCAAAACGGGTAAGAAATTAGTAACTTTTGGAAACGCAGTGTGAAAATGTTGAATCGCACTAATAATATACGGTTCACCCAAACCACCATCGCCAACGGTAAAGGGAAATAATTTATCCCCGTGCAATTTCGCCGCAGACATCGCGAAATGTTGCCCTTGACCGAGTGGTCCTGCTGGAGCGAGAATACCTGGTATGAAGCCGGATAAGTGCCCAATCAGTCCATCTTTTTCACGGAACTTGTCCCGCAATTGTTGGACGGTATCGATCCCCATTGCTTCGAGAGATCGATCGAGAAACATGGCACTATAGAATCCAGGCGCATGATGTCCGACTTCGGTAAGAATGTTCTTATGTCCGAGCATCACCAAGGAAGCATAGACTTCCGCTTGGCTGGCAAATCCGCCAGGATGTCCAGATGCTTTACTAGCACAGACTTGAAGAGTGAGATAGCGCAGTGCGTCAGCGTAGAGTAAGGTTTGGAAGGCAGCAGTAGGATTGCTGGAATCGGTGATTCCCGTTTGTCCAGCAGCGATAACTGGTGTTTTACCATGAGTATCGAATCCTGGGAGCAATTCCCCAAAATACTGAATCCCTTCGGCGAATGCTGGAGTCTGAACAGTAGTAGTCATAAATATAGTCGCCTTAAAATAGTTGATATGCGATCGATGCTACCAGCTATTCTGGGTCAGTGGCGAATGTGATTCCTGCCGATCCGTAGATTTTGATGATGTGCAGAATGTCGGTTATAATTGTTATGTTGAATTCAGCGTCTAATTTGATGTCTTCAATCGATCTTCGCAACATCCACTCACTCACAGATTTCAAGCGCAATGCCAATGCTTACGTCGAGCAACTTCAAGCTACTCAGCTACCACTAGTGCTGACAGTAAATGGTAAAGCTGCTGTAGTAGTCCAAGAAGCTGGTGCCTTTCAATCGCTAATCGTTGGCGTAGCCTACCGGAGGTAATCGAATCAAATTTATCGAAACCGAACTACAATCTTTTAAACTAGCCCAACTGCGCCAGGATCTAGGAGCTGGTGTTGAGGAACTCGATCGACGACAATCTACAGCATATACTCAAGATAATCTCCACGAGCTATTTGATGAGATTAGAACTCAAGGTCGATCGTATCTAGGATAAGCGATATGAGTGTCCAAGTTCGTTTTGGCTAGAGTGCGAAGCAAGATTTACGAGATATCTGGCGTGGATTGGCTGAATATAGTGGATTGGCTGTTGCAGATAGTACATTAGCAAATATCGAATCTAAATTTCGATTGCTGGCACAGTTTCCTATTTCTGGTAGAATGCGAGATGAATTGTTTGCAGGGTTTAGAAGTTATTCTGCCGGAGATTTTGTAATTTTTTATCGAATACTAGAAACGACAGTTGAGGTTGTGCGAGTTCTGCATGGAAGAAGAGATATAGACGTTATTTTTAATGAATCAGAATCGTCATAAATCGACGCTACCAGATATTCTGGGTTATTGGCAAATTTTCACCTTCTTAATTTAGCTGTGCTAGAAGGGTGGCACTTATAGATTGAGAAAATTGCTTAGTCAGACAAAGCTTATATTTAGTTCAATCGGCTATTCTGAGTCAGTGTCACATTTTTAGGTCGATCGAATTAATATTTGTTACTACTACTGGGGTTGATAATCACCGCAATTTATTGCTGATTCTGAACAGGCAATGTGGGGATTGACAGTACACTTGAGATGATGGCTATTGGTAAAATATTGACACTGATGGCAAGGGACTTGGTGCAATCGCTTGACACTAGCAAATCCTGACTGAATCTGACAGAAAACTGTCCACAAAATAGTCAGTGTCATTCCCCAAGCCAGAATAGAGCAAACTAAGATCATTGGCTAATTACACTCCACAGGAACAGTTTTATTAAATTAATTAAGACAGCAAGTACTCTAGCCAAATTGTTTGGCTAACTCATCAGTTTGTGCTGCCATAATCAGATCGTTGAGGTGCAGTCCATTGACTGTATGTGTCCACCAGGTGACAGTGACTTTGCCCCATTCCGTGAGTAATGCTGGATGATGTGCGGCGGACTCTGCAAGATCGCCTACTGTATTAGTAAATGCAATCGCAGTTTTGAAGTCATTGAATCGATATACCCGCTCGATCCGATCTTCGCCATTGACTTGGTACTGGCACCAGTCGTGGATTTGTGGTTGAAATGCGGCAATTTCAGCGGCGGTAATAGCTACTTCGCCACCATGACAAGGAACACATTTTTGTTGCACTAGATCTGTCATGAATAATCTCTGCCTGAAATCTACACTTCAAATCTAAGCAATTTTGCAGTTAAAAGCAACTGGATTGATTACAAAACTCAATGTTTACATAAACTTTGAGGCTAATAAGATCGATTAATATACAAGGTACTTATGTCTACACCAAATATGCTCGTCTCACCAGGAAAAAGATCGATCTGAAGAATTACAATCCAGCAGATACAGGACAGTTTGAAAACAAAGAATCTGCCTAAATTAAATTAGCTGCTAGCATTATCTAATTGGCAGAGTAACAGAATATTATTTATACTCAGAATAAATATTCAATCGAGAGAAATTGTTAGTTGCCAAGAAAATGCTAGAAGTTAAAACTATTTACCGTTCACTATTCACCATCCACTAATTCATGACTAAGATCGCGGACTTACGCAAAAATTATACCCAGGCTGGATTACTCGAAGCAGATATCGTAGCGAACCCATTTGAGCAATTTAAGATCTGGTTCGAGCAGGCGGTTGCCGCAGATGTTCTAGAACCAAATGCGATGACGGTGGCGACGGTGACAGATGAGGGCAAACCTTCGGCGCGAATTGTGCTGCTGAAAGATTTTGACGATCGAGGATTCGTATTCTATACCAACTACAATAGCCAAAAAGGTGTCGAGCTGCACAATTGTCCATATGCCGCGCTAGTGTTCCTGTGGGGCGATCTGGAGCGTCAAGTGCGGATTGAGGGCAAGATTGAGTTTGTCTCAGAATCAGAAGCTACAGGCTATTTTCACAGCCGTCCAGCCAGTAGCCAGCTCGGTGCATGGGCTTCTGAGCAAAGTACCGTAATTAGGGATCGATCGATCCTCGAACAAAAACTCCAGCAATTGGAAACCGAATACCAAGATCGCCAAATTCCCAAGCCACCTCACTGGGGCGGTGTAAGGATCGTACCTCAAGAAATCGAATTTTGGCAAGGTCGTCCCAGTCGGCTCCACGACAGGTTACGCTATCAATTGGTTGATGGAAAATGGCAGATCGATAGGTTAGCACCTTGAATTAGGCTTTGGGCTTTAGGGGTTAGGCTTTAGGCGAATTTGGATCTGTTAAAAGATTAATACTACAGCCTTCGATTTAAACATTGTTTTTCCCTAAAGCCTAAACCCTAACCCCTAAAGCCTAATTCAAGACTTCTGTTCCAATCCAAACCCTACTAAATTAATCACTGTGGGTACTTCACCTGGCTGAGGGCGTTGGTAGGTGACAATGGTACGCAGTCTAGATGTGGGGGAGACTAGTCGTAACTGATCTACGGCAACCGATCGACTGTAGTATGTGACTAGCTCTAGGGTTTGACGACTGGGTAGATAGGTAAACCTACCCGTAATCGCGCCTGTTTCGGAATAGCCTTCATCGCGGAGATAGAAGCCGCGAATTATTTCACTACTGTCGAGCACTTCAGCCGCCAGAGGCATAGCAGGCGCGAGGGGATCGATTGCTAAAAGGTGTGGGGCAATAATCGATTTTTCAGGGACAAATAGAGCTTTAAGATTCATCGCCACTCGATCGCCTTTTTCGGATACGGTATTGAAACCGATCGTAAATCCTGGAAATCGATCGATCTCACTCGGATCTGAAATACTCCCCAGTGGTAGGAAAGCTGAAGAAATTTGATATTTTTCGACCGATGCTAATGTGCCTACGTTAAATTCGGTGTAGGAACGTTCAACCTCATTGTGTAGCGGGTAATGATAAGTCCGCTCGGTTTTCCAGGTACCAACACAAGCTGAAAAAAAGTCTTGAATGTCTAGCATTTAATTAGTAATTAGCACCACAATTGTTAGCAAAAGTTAAATGATTCAGCACTAAGTCAAGAAATATTGATTTAGTACCTAAAATTGGGCAAAGTTATTCAGGGGTAATAATGGAATCAATTCAACAACAAATTAGTGCGCTGACACATAAGGTCGATCGAATTTATCAAATCCTTGCCCGTGAAACCGGACGGGATCTAGATTCTAAGCTCGTTGGTGGGAGAGAAACATCGATCGAACATCCACTCAAGCGTGAGGATGCTCAACTTGTCGGTGGAAGCAACCGACGACTGCGACAAGATGGCTCTAGTCACCACAGTAATGGCTACGCAGATCTGAATAATAACTCTAATTATCGGCAAGATTCGACCGAATGGATCATTGCCCAGCAAGATATTCTAATTGATAGCAGTGGTGTAGAAATTAGTCACCGTCAGATCAAAGAGCAAGATTTGGCTCCGCAAATTCAAATTCAGCGACTAACTGCCCAACTAACTGCTGCATACAATCGGATCGCGGCTTTAGAAGAACAGCTCCTCGCAAAACGCTGGAAATAGTTTTGGAGTCTAGTTATTTAGATGTTCGGGTCAGCCTAGATAATTGGGTATTATAGGCATAATGATCTCCACAACCCGACTCGATGAAGAAGAATAAAATTTTAGTTACTGGTGGTGCTGGCTACATTGGTTCGCACACACTCAAGCAATTAGGCGAAGCTGGCTACGATATTGTTGTTTATGACAACCTCTCAACTGGGAATAGCAACAACATTACTTATGGTAAATTGGTTGTTGGTGACTTAGCCGATCGACAGCAGTTAGCACAAGTTTTCACCGAACACGATTTTGATGCAGTCTTACATTTTGCTGCTAGTATTTCGGTGCCGGAGTCAGTACTCAAGCCGCTAGATTACTACAGCAACAACACTGCCAATGCCTTGAATGTGCTCCATTGCTGTCAGCAATTTGGAGTCAATAAATTTATATTTTCCAGTACTGCGGCAGTATACGGGCAACCGACAGACAATCCAATTACCGAAGCAACTATTCCCGATCCGCTCAATCCTTATGGCAGTTCCAAGCTGATGAGCGAACGGATTATTCGGGACTATGCCCTAGCATCCGATCTCAAATATGTGATCTTGCGCTACTTTAATGTCGCTGGTGCGGAAGTCAGTGGCAGCTTGGGCAAAACCCAGCCAGCTCATCACCTCATCGCCGCTGCTTGTGATGCAGCCCTAGGTAAAATCCCCAAGATGAGCATCTTTGGCACTGATTTTGACACCCCCGATGGCACGGGCATTCGTGACTATATCCATGTGGACGATCTGGCGCGGGCACATCTAGATGCGCTGATCTATCTCGATCGATCTGATGCTACCAGTCAAATCCTCAATTGTGGCTATGGACAGGGCTACAGTGTCCGTCAGGTGATTGAAAAAGTCAAACAGATCTCCGGTGTGGATTTTACCGTCATCGAAGCTGCACGCCGTGCTGGCGATCCCGCCTGTGTGATTGCTGGAGCCGATCGAATTACCGAAATCTTGGGCTGGAAACCTCGGTTCAACGATCTCGATTTAATCGTCCAGACAGCTCTAGATTGGGAAAAAAAGCTAATCGCGAATGCTCAACCAGTGAAACAAGCGATCCATTAATCACTAAAATCACAAAATATCCGATCGTGCAACGTGAATTAGGCTGAATTTGCGGTAAAGTTACCAATTAAGCTGCATCTACACCGAAATCTCCATAATGGTATCAACCCCACAACGGGAAAACACCTCCCCCCGAGTCGAACCCCAAGTCGATCCGCACACTCTCGCCCAGATGGGAATTGCCATGCTGATCGATCTTGCCCAGCGGGGTGAAATCGATCCTTGGGATGTCAAAGTGATCGATGCGATCGATCTGCACCTGAGCAAACTCCCACTCCAAGCCGACGCAACCCTAGCCCATAAACAAGCCAACCTCTCGCAATCGGGACAGGCATTCTTATGGGCGGCAATGCTCGTCTTGCTCAAAGCCCAAAGTCTCGAACAGAGCCAATCTCAAGCCGAAGACTTTGATTTCATCGAAGAAGATCTCGACTTTGAAGTGATGACCACAGCAGGCTTACCCCGCAACCTCGAAAAGCATATTCGTCGCCGTCTCAGCTCTCCCCCGCCCAAAACTCGTCCCGTCACCCTCCAAGACCTGATCCAGCAGCTCCGCCAAATTGCTGATAAAATTGCCGAACCCAAAGTTCGCCGCCGTACCCTTAAGGGTAAAGCGATGTCCGTCAAGCAAGCCACTGAAACGATTGCAGGACTGGCTCACGATGAAAATTTAACCGAAATGGCGGCACTCGTCGCAGAATTTCTCGTCACGTATACTAGCGAAACAGATTTTTGGACGCTAGAAGACTTAGTAGATCTGTGGTCTGCCAAATTCCCCCCCGCTCCAGGACAACATTTTGGGGCAAATCACGATCGAGTGGGTGTTTTTTGGGCACTATTACTATTATCGGCTCAATCTAAAGTTGAGCTAGAACAAGCCGAATTTTATCAAACTCTGAAAATTCGGCGACTGCATCAAGAATCGGTAGACATGAACTAGTAATCCGCTTGAAAAGTTATCTATTGTGCGGGGTGTGGGGAGTGTGGGAAGTGTGGGAAGTAAGAAGGATTGACTCTTTCCTCTCCATCCTCCCACCCTTCCCCATCTTCCCCATCCCCCACACTCGAAATGGATAGCTCAAAAAGTGGGTCTCTGACTAGTACAGGAATCGATCGCTGTTACAGTAGATATAACGGTTACTAGTGCGGTCAGAATATCACCACATGGGTACTTGTTATAAAACAGGGATTTTAAGCATATAAGATTTAATATGAAAGCAATGATTTTGGCTGCTGGTAAAGGTACCCGCGTGCAACCAATTACATATACTATCCCCAAGCCGCTGATTCCGATTTTACACAAGCCAGTAATGGAGTTTTTGGTGGATTTGCTCAAGCAGCATGACTTCACCGAAATCATGGTCAATGTCAGTCACCTAGCCAAGGAAATTGAAAGTTATTTTCACGATGGTCAGCGATTTGGAGTCCAAATTGCCTATTCGTTTGAAGGGACAATTCGGGAGGATGGCGAGCTAGAAGGGCAAGCAATGGGTTCGGCGGGTGGGATGCGACGAATTCAGGATTTTTATCCCTTTTTTGATGATACCTTCGTGGTGTTGTGTGGTGATGCACTCATCGATCTCGATCTGACTGCTGCCGTCAAGTGGCATAAAGAGAAAGGTTCACTAGCAACCATTGTCACCAAATCAGTTCCACGTAGTGAAGTTTCGAGCTATGGGGTTGTCGTCACGGATGAAGATGGCAAAGTCAAAGCTTTTCAAGAAAAACCAACTGTAGCAGAAGCCTTAAGTACAAATATCAATACTGGTATTTATATTTTTGAGCCAGAAGTATTGAACTATATTCCTTCTGGTCAAGAGTATGATATCGGGGGCGACTTATTTCCGAAACTAGTCGAAATGGGCGCGCCTTTTTATGCAATTCCGATGGATTTTCAATGGGTGGATATTGGCAAAGTACCTGACTATTGGCAAGCAATCCGCAGTGTCTTGTTGGGTGAAGTCAAGAACGTACCCATTCCTGGAACTGAGGTGTTACCAGGCGTTTTCACTGGCATTAATGTAGCTGTTAATTGGGATAAAGTTGATATTACTGGCCCTGTGTACATTGGGGGCATGACCAAGATTGAAGATGGGGCCAAAATTACTGGCCCAGCCATGATCGGGCGCAATTGCCATATCTGTAGTGGCGCACACATCGACAATAGTGTGGTGTTTGAATATTCGCGAATCGCGGACATCGAGCTAACCGACAAACTAGTATTTGGGAGATATTGTGTTGATAAAAATGGCGCAACGATCGATATGAAAGCTGCTTCCCTGGATTGGTTGATTACAGATACCCGCCAACCGATCGAGAATATCAAGCATCCTGCTAAAGTATTTGCTGAATCTTTTAATGTTAGCAAATCCGATCGCGCTTAAGCTGGATTGTCAGGATCTATAAAGTATCTGACAACAGGGTGAGCAATACTCACCCTTGAGAAATTACACCTTTCCTTCTAGAAAATTTTTTACTAAGATCGGAAGAGTAGCCTCACTCCCGTGCAAACTTATGACCGTAGCTCCATCTCTGAAGTCGATCCGCAGCGAAAAACTAAGTTGGAATTGGCGCGGACACCACATTAAATACACAGTTAGCGGCGTTGGTCAACCCCTACTATTAATTCATGGATTTGGTGCTTCGATCGATCATTGGCGGAAGAATATCCCTGTGCTAGCTGAGGGTGGATATCAGGTATACGCGATCGATCTGCTCGGTTTTGGGGGGTCTGATAAAGCCCCAATTGACTACAGCATGGAGCTGTGGGAAGAATTGGTCGTAGACTTCTGGCATGAGTATATCAATCAGCCGACGGTATTTGTCGGTAATTCGATCGGTGCTTTACTCAGCTTGATGCTAGTCGCTCATCACCCCGAAATTAGCGCGGGCGGCGTATTGATTAATTGCGCGGGTGGCTTGAACCATCGCCCCGATGAGTTGAACTTCTTACTCCGCAATGTGATGGGGATATTCACCAACATTGTCGCATCGCCAGCCTTCGGGAAATTTATCTTCGATCGAGTCCGTCAGAAATCCCGCATCCGCACTAGTCTCTATCAAGTCTATACCCGTCGTGAAGCCGTCACCGATGAGCTAATCGACATTATCCACACACCCGCTTGCGATCCAGGCGCACAGCAAGTTTTCGCCTCAATTCTGACCGCAGCACCAGGGCCGACTCCCGAATCATTATTACCAGCAGTCACAAAACCTCTACTGGTACTATGGGGTGAAAATGACCCCTGGACACCGATAAAAGGTGCAAGTGTCTATCAGGAACTCGCCGCCGCTGGACAACCAGTTAAGGTCGTTTCTATCCCCAATGCAGGGCATTGTCCCCACGATGAGCATCCCGAAATTGTTAATCCAGCAATTTTAGATTGGTTGAAGCAAATCTAGCCGCACTCCCAATTTCTAGCCGCCGTAATTGCGATCGAAGCCAATCTCGAAACTGTCACAAAGCGGAAATTAACTCAATCGAAAGCATGTTCAAATAGAACGAGCGACTGGATATTGCTAATGGTAATATTTAGTCGCTCGTTCTTATTTTTATTTCCCGATTTCGCCGATGTTACCAACAAAATTTCGCCGTCAATTGCGGCGTGAAGCCGATCTTTGGATTGAAGAAGGTACGATCGATCGGACCTTTTATCAGCAGCTCTCTCATCGATATCAATTTGCAGCTCTCGAAGTAGAATCACGGAATGGTTTCATTATTCTATTGATGGGTTTAGGATCCGTGCTAATTGGCATGGGTGTATTGACATTTGTCGCGGCAAATTGGCAACAATTAGCGCGAGAATGGCGGATAGCCATGCTGTTGAGCTTGTTTATTGTCGTGAATGTCACCGGATTTTATTTATGGCGAGAAGCAGGTGGAAAACAACGGTTTGGGCAAGGATTATTACTGTTGGGAGCTGTGATTCTGGGCGGTAATATGGGCTTAATGGGGCAGATGTTCCATGTGCGGGGAGATTCATCCCAACTATTTATTGCCTGGGCAATCGGTGTGTTATTGATGGCTTATAGCCTTAGGCTAACATCACTCGGTATCTTTGCCCAAATTTTGATGGGGATGGGCTATTGGCAAATTTGTCTTACTGGACAATGGTCGAGCGATCGACTAGATATCGATCCGAATTGGACTTATTTTGTCTATGAGCACATGCCGATTGCGGCGATCGTTCTATTCTTACCCTTGGCTTATTTATGTCGTTCTCAGGCGATTTTCGCGCTGACTGGCATTGCTTTCGTCTCGGCTTTTCAGGGTAACTTATTTCTACTGAGCATATCGGGGCGCGGCGTGATGTTTGCATTGCTGTGTAGCTTGCCACCATTGTTATTATGGGGTTATGGTACTTTAGCTAGACAGTGGCAGATCGTTGGCGAAGCCTCTCCGAAGGAGAATCGTCGCAACAAGATCTTTGTCTTTCCTCAAATCAGCCGAAAACTGGGAATAATATCGTTAGGTTTAACTTGCTTTACCCTGTCCTTCTCAACTTTTTGGAGCATATTTGAATCGGGAAATCGATCTGCTGTTTTATCACATTCATCGATTTGGGACAGCGCAATCTTTACCTTAATTACAATTGTAATTTGGGCATATTTAATCTGGCGAACTTATCGCAATTCAGAGCGTTATCCGTGGCATTGGATGACAACAGCAGTTGCTGGCATCAATTGCATTGTGATAGCTGTGATTATCGCCCAACTTAGTTCGATCGATAGTAAGCAGCTCTACGCTTATGGGATATTTTGTCTACTACTATTTACAGTCGCCATCGGTTTAATTCGATCTGGCTTGGCAAATAGCGATCGATCGGACTTTTGGCTAGGTTTAGGATTGCTGACTAGCCGAATTATGATCTGGTTCTTAATGACTCAAAATGATTTAATGACCAAAGCATTATTATTTATTGTTTGTGGAATTGGAGTAATAGCGATCGGCTTATGGTTTGAGCGCAATGTGCGTCGATTGAGCGAGACAGCTAAATAAATATAGCAACACAAATATTAGAGTCAAACCGAATGAATATGGATAATTTAGATCGATCGATACCAGAACAGACAGCAGCTAACGATGCCGAACAATTGCCGCCACCAAGTCCAGAGCCAGCTCCCAAATTATCGATCGGGAGATTAGCGATACCGTTACTTCTGCAATCATTATTAATTTGCAGTATTCCCTTTCAATCGATTTACGCCCTAGCGACAGGAACCACAGTAATTCTCAAAACAATGCCTGTCGATCCTTATGATTTACTTCGAGGTTATTATCAAGTCTTAAGTTATGATATCTCCGATTTTGACACCCTTAGGAAGTTATCAGGTTGGGCAAAACTAAATCGTAATGTGCAACAAGATACGATCGACAGAAATCAGCAAGTATATATCACCCTCGCCAAAATTACTGCCGCGAATCCCCAAACACCAGAAGCATGGAAACCAATTGCGATCGGTAACAAATTTCCTGTCGATCTATCAGCCGATAAAATTGCCATTAAAGGCACTTCTAATGGGAATAGTATTATTTACGGACTGGAAACTTACTATATGCCAGAAGATCGCAAAGATGATGTCAACAAAGATATCGATCGAGCTAGATCGAGTGATGAAAAGCGGAATTTATTAGTAGAAATTAAAGTAGACAATCGAGGTCTAGCTACACCTGTAAGTCTATGGGTTGGCTCCAAACAATATCGGTTTTGAAAAGCTACAATTTAATTCGATCGATACTTGTTTGGTAAAGTTGCCAAACAAGATACCACTGATGTCTAACGTCTCGATCGTCATCTATAATTAGGGTACAATCTAATCGGAGTTAAGCTATGCAAGTATCTCTAATAGAAGCCGCAGCTAGCCTGAGTGAATTAGTTCAAGCTGCTATCAATGGTGAAGAAGTAATCTTACTCGATGGAGATCGACCTGCAATTAAATTTACGCCAATAGCATCAGCCAAGCCTCGCCCAAAATTTGGCAGTGCGAAAGGACTAATCTGGATGTCAGATGATTTTGATGAGCCTTTGGAAGATATGAAGGAGTATATGGAGTGAAGCAATTACTCGATACGCATACGTTTCTGTGGTTTGTAATGGGCAATCCCAGAATTACGCCAAAATTGAGATCGCAGATTGAAGACAACGAAAATTTTGTTAGCATTGTCAGTATTTGGGAAATAGCTATCAAAAGTGGAATTGGCAAGTTAAATCTTGAGGTGCCTTTTGATGATTTTATCGATCGACAGATAGTTCCTAATGGAATTCAAATATTAGATATTAAACTCGAACATCTCAAAGTTCTAACAACATTACCACTTCATCATCGAGATCCATTCGATCGTATATTAATTGCTCAAGCAATCACTGAGGACATTATATTAGTTAGTGTTGATAGCGTTTTTTCGCTCTATCCAGTTCAAAGAATTTGGGAATAAACATGCTAGCTTATAGCAAATGTTTGCGGATGTCCCCAGACAATTTGTTCGTGTTTGTAGATTACCATCCCTGGCTTGGCACCTTTGGGTTTGTACACGTTCTTAGTCGCTGTATACACAACGGGAACCGCTTGGCTCTGTCTGGAGCGACTGTAGTAGGCGACAGCATTGGCGGTAAATTGGAGATCTATTTCCTCGGCTACTGCTCCAGGAGTAATTCTTAATAAGCCATGACTTCCGGCGATTTCTTGGGCGTGAAACCAGAGATCGTATTCAGTTGCTGTTTTGAATGTGAGCTTGTCGTTTTGACGATTGTTTCTGCCGATTAGTAGCTCAAATCCGCTGGGAGTTGTTAATGATCGGGGTTTAGTTTCTGCTAGTTCGGCTTTGGCTA